>JANPBV010000241.1:0-27385 GCA_031430615.1 Ignavibacteria bacterium
CATAAAATCAGCATAAAACCCAAAATGAGTAGGAATTTAATTTTCATATTTTTGCATAAAATGATAAAATATATTCGTAAATTTACAGAAATAATTGCAGGATTACAACGAAAATGAAAAAAACGGTCTATATTAAAATTTACATTTGTTTAACATTAATTTCATCAATTGTACTAACCTCCTGCGGTAATATCCACCAATCACCAGATGGCGCAATTGTGGCATTTATTGTGTCGGCAGAGCAAAGAGATATGACTAAGGCATGGAATATACTTAGTCCTGACCTGCAGGCATATTATAATAATTTAGGTGAAAAGATGCGGAAATCAGGCAGAGGCGCTTTGGAAAATGAGATCGCGAAGATAACAAAATTCAGAAGTGTAAAGAAGGATTACCGATTACAGGTTGATAGTACTTCAAAAACAAATGTAAGGTTAGTAACAATAGGCGGACCCGAACATATAATTGAAACGGTGGAAATTGGTGGAGATTACAAGATAAAGGATGAAAGATCATTGAAGAATTTGCTTGACGGAATAACCGCGGAAGAGAAAAAGAAGGAAGGTTATTAGAAAAGGGCTATTGCTGATTCAAGAAAAACCTTTAGCACAAGACGACTCAGCCCCGAGTGCTCGGGGTCTCTACAAATTTTTGAAGATTTTCGAGTAGAGACGACCCGGCTTGACTGGATAGACAGGTATACCTGTCTCAGACAGTTGGGTCGTCTCTTTAGATTTTGAGACATCCTTAAAACACTATTTTTTTAACTAAGTCAACCACTTAATTTTTTTCGAACCTGAATGTATCCCAAATAGGAGATACTAATCTGTAATCTCCAAACCCGGTATTATCAATAAAAACAAACTGTTTATTATCTTCGAAGTAATCCCAAATTTCATATGGCTTTGAATCCATATCATACGGATGTCTTTCAATATTATTTGGTTCACCAAAAATAATATAAACCATTCCCATATCTGTTCGCCAGCCCTGTGAATACGTGTTACCAAAAAACTTATTTGCGCTTATAACACGTTTATAATATTCCTGCATAACTTCATTTCTTCTGGTATTAGGGCTTGGGTCCTTTTTCTTCCAGAAATCAAGAAAACGTTTTTGCCTTTCAGCATCGGTCTTGCCGTCTCTCATAAAATCCAGTTCATCACCTTTTGCTATATACTGAAGCTGGTCTATCAGTCCATCAATTTCTTTTAACGGCATTGGGAAATCGACGGTTAAGTTCTCAAAATATGAATCAGTTGTAGTGTTGTAATTATTACTTGCAGCAGAAATTTCTATTGTATATTTACCAAATCCAAGATCTGCGGTCGGGACGGGCATAAATACCATATTCTGAAACGAAAGTCCGCTTGAGAGATCAATAGTTTCTTTTTTATTATAGACTTCCTTTTTCTCAGGGTCAAGTATCCTGCAGTTAACGTCTACTTTTTCATCATCATTATTTTTGTATACATAATAGAAAAGGTAGAAAGTATCAATTGCGGCTACGTTTCTTCCTACATCAGGCGTAATTACTTTTTTACCTTCAGTTGATGAAAGTCTTGATACTATCATAACATCACTGATGCTGAGTGGCGGGGTTGAATAATCTACAACTTTTATCTTCTTATCTTTTTCAGTTCGCTTTTTTGTGCTTTGCTCAAATACAGTTACAAGTATATCGTACTCTCCCGGCGGAAGGAAAAGGTTACGTGTCAGTATCTGTGAATTCTGTGAAAGATACTCCTGACCGGTTTCCTGTGTGCTTACTTCTTCCTTGGAAACATTGTTGTAAATAATACTACCCTCTTTATCTTTTACATCAATGTTCAGATCGAACTTTGAAACATAGGTATTTTTGATTGTCTTGGATTTCTTGAACTCCATATTTTTCAATGGAATTTCCACGTAAACATCAACGCGTGAACGCGTTCCTTCAGTGGAATAGAAATTCAAAACATCCAGATTAAACAGTTCAACTTCTACCGGCTTTATTATCTGTGAAAACGAGGGGCTGATATTCATACTGAGAAGAAAGGCTCCTAGTATTGCTGTAAATAATATTCTCATGATAATTGGTGTTTTATGAGATTACTTGAATTTCCCTAAAATTAATACAATATTTCTGCAAATTCAAATGAAAAACCCGAGATTATTAATTCTATTAAAATTAACAAAATACTCAAATTTATGGTTCTATGTACTTTGACAGATTAAAATATGCAAAGTGACAATTGAATTTGCTTAAAACCTTATATATTCATATCCCTCTTTTTCAAGATCAATTATCCTTGCATAAGCTCCAATAGCTAATATCGTTATTCCCGGCAGCAGGTCTTTTTCTGTCCAGCCGTTATTTTGCATTGTGATTCCGCATAGCTCAACATTCACACCTTCACAAAGTAGCTTATTTATTATGTCTTTGTTCGGATTAGGTTCTGTACTTTTTGCATATTTTTTATATGATTCATCATTTAGCAAAAAGTACCCTGCTTTTAGATGAACAACAACACTTATCTTATAATTTTCTTTTGTAATTCCCAAAATTGTATATCGCTGTACTAATTTATCGGGATAGATAAGTCCTGCCCCTAAGCCATCTTCTATATCCGCAGTCTTCACTTCCCAAACTGAATTTAACCCCGTTGTGAATTCTAACTTATCAATTGTTTTATTTTGCGCAATAACCGGAATTGAAATGAATAAAATAATCAGAGAAAGAATTTTTAATTTCATAATTACATTATTTAAGTTATTTATATATAAATCCGGTTTACGCTATTCTTGTCCGCTCAAAGAGCGGACACTACAGGAACAAAGCAGGAATGTCAAAATAAGTCTTGGCGCACTTGGCGGTTTAAAAGATGGATCCCCGCCTGCCTGCCTGCCCCAAACACGGCGCGGGGATTAAGTAGCTATACATTAAACCTGAAAAACACTATATCGCCATCACGCATAACGTATTCTTTGCCTTCAACACGCATCAAACCCTTTTCCTTAACCGCATGTTCACTTCCGTTTGCTATCAGGTCATTGTAGCTTATTATTTCAGCTCGGATATAGCCATGCTCAAAATCTGTGTGAATTGTACCTGCTGCCTGCGGCGCTTTAGTGCCGTTTATGATCGTCCATGCGTGAACTTCCTTTTCACCTGCGGTGAAGAATGTCTGGAGACCAAGTAAATGATAAGCTGTGTGTATTAATTTATCAAGTCCCGCTTCTGCAATGCCAAGCTCGCTTAGAAATTCAGCTTTTTCACTCTCTTCAAGTACTGCAAGCTCTGATTCAATTCCCACAGAAAGTACAATTGCTTCTTCGCCTTCTTTTTTTGCTATCTCCTCAACAATTTTTGAGTATTGGTTACCATTGATATTTTTATCATCAACATTGGCAACGTATAGTACATGTTTATCGGTCAGCAGGCTAAGCTCATGGAAATGATTATAATCATCAGGCGCATGTGTTTTTTTGTATTCATTTATATAGTACTTCGCAAGCCTGCCTGACTCCAGATGTTTCTTCAGCTCAACGTAGCTTGCGTATTCATCCTTTATCTTTTTATCACCTGTCTTCAGACCTTTTTCTGTCTTCTGTATTCTTGCCTGCAGGGTTTCAATATCTTTTAAGATAAGCTCTGTTTCAATTATTTCAATATCAGCCTTAGGGTCAATTTTATTGTTAACGTGAATGATATTATCATCCTCAAAACACCTTACGATGTGAACAATCGCATCAACTTCCCTTATGTGGCTTAGGAACTGATTGCCAAGCCCTTCGCCTTTTGAAGCGCCTGCAACCAAACCCGCAATATCTACAAATTCAATGATTGTCTTAACTATCTTTTTGGGGTTGTATAATTTTACAAGTTCATCTACGCGCTTATCGGGCAGAGTTACTACCCCAAGATTAGGCTCAATAGTACAGAACGGGTAATTGGCAGCATCTGCTTGCTGTGATGATGTAAGACAATTGAACAAAGTTGATTTACCTACGTTTGGTAAACCTACGATACCGCATTTTAAACCCATAATATTTTCCTATCATTCCCACTTGCCTTGTTTCTAAGGCGAAAGTGGGAATCTATAAATTTAAATTAACTAATATTTGTTACTATAAAAACGAGATCCTTCCTGCCTGACTGACGTCTCGGCAGGCAGGCGCTTCGCTAAGGATTAAAAACCCGGGTAAAGTAATATATACAGCAAATACATCACTCCACAGCATACAACCGGAATTGTAAAATTATCATCAACCGGCAGACTTAGGGCATCCGCAATAGTTGTTACAATAACAGCAATGAATGCAATTGCATACTCTTTCACTCCCCCAAAATATTTTGGAGCAAGAAATACTATAATAACACCAACAATAAAAAAAACTGCTGTTCCAACATAAGACCTGTTTGGCGCATACTGCTTCTTACCATACAACCTGCCTAATAATGCAGAAGTACTATCTGCAAATGAAAGCATCAACAAACCGGTAATTGCAATTAGCTTTGGGAAGAGTATTATACAGAAAACAGAAGCAAATATCACCCACGATGCGCCGTTTAATCTGAATTTCGACCTGTCGTATTCATGCTCCCTTAACATATGCTTAAAATACTTTATGTAAATGGCATGAACGAAATTACTTTTGTATTTCAGTAATTCAAATACCGCCATCAGCGCCAAAATCACTCCGAGTATCAAAAGCATAATATCTTTTTGGATATAAAGATAACCTATTGCAATAGCCGCTGAGGAGTAATGAATTACTTTCCTCAATATCTCACCATTCATTGGCGTTGCCTGAACATTATTTACTTCTTCCTGCAATATATATAAGTATTTTTCGGGTTGAATTATAGCGTTAACAATAAAGCCTGCCTGAGAATATTTATCAGGCAGGCATTTATTGAATTATCATGTAGCTTTATATACTTAATCTTTTTTAATTTCAGGAGCAGTGTTATCTGAATCTTTGTTACCAGACTCTACTGCGGAATTAATATCGCCAATTCCGTTTCCGTTTGTGTTTTCCTCGTTCACTTTCAATTTTTCAAAATGCGGTAACGGCTCGCCCCTCATAATTGTATCTATTTCAGCGCTGTCAAGTATTTCTCTTTCAAGCAATGCCGCTGAGAGTCTGTGGAGTGTATCCATATTCTCATTAAGAACTGTTAAAGCTCTTTCCATTCCCCTGTTCACAATTTTCTTAACTTCCTCATCAATTATTATAGCTGTACCTTCACTGTAATCTCTGTGCTGTGATATTTCGCGTCCAAGGAAAATTTCTTCTTCTTTTTTACCAAATGTCAGCGGTCCAAGAACTTCGCTCATTCCCCATTCACAAACCATTTTCCTTGCCAAAGCTGTTGCCCGTTCAATATCATTCCCTGCCCCGGTGGTAAGTTGGTTGAATATAATTTTCTCTGCTGCTCTTCCGCCCATTGCGTAGGCTATCATTGCCTCGAGATATTCTTTTGAGTATGTATGCTTTTCATCAATCGGCAGATATGTTGTTACGCCTAATGCTCTGCCTCTTGGTATAATAGTAACTTTATGAACCGGATCTGATTCAGGTATCATCTTGGCAACAAGCACATGCCCGATTTCATGATAAGCAGTAGTCTTCTTTTCCTTTTCGGTAATGATAAGGCTTTTTCTCTCCATACCCATCATAACCTTATCCTTGGCTTCTTCAAAATCAGCCATGGTAACATTATCCTGATTTTTCCTGGCAGCAAGAAGCGCAGATTCGTTCACAAGATTTGCAATATCAGCACCAGAAAGACCTGGTGTGCCTTTTGCAAGTATTTCAAGCGAAACATTTTTATCTAGTGGAATATTGCGTGTATGAACTTTGAAAATTCCTTCTCGTCCTTTAACATCCGGTCTATCAACCACAACCTGTCTATCAAACCTGCCTGGTCTTAAAAGCGCAGGGTCAAGAACATCAGGTCTGTTGGTAGCAGCAATTATAATAACACCCGCATTCTGTTCAAATCCATCCATTTCAACAAGCAGCTGGTTGAGTGTTTGCTCGCGTTCATCGTGTCCGCCGCCAAGACCTGCGCCGCGGTGCCTGCCGACTGCATCAATTTCATCAATAAAAATTATACATGGCGCGCTTTTCTTACCTTTTTCAAAAAGATCACGTACTCTTGATGCGCCGACACCAACAAACATTTCAACAAAATCAGCGCCGCTGATAGAAAAGAAAGGTACGCTTGCTTCACCTGCAACTGCGCGGGCAAGCAGTGTTTTCCCTGTTCCGGGAGGTCCGAGAAGTAATACACCCCTAGGAATTTTTCCGCCAAGCCTTTGGAATTTAGTAGGCTCTCTTAAAAACTCAATTATTTCTTCAAGCTCATATTTTGCTTCATCAGCTCCTGCAACATCCTTAAATGTTACATGTATCTGATTTTCAGTCAGTAGTTTTGCTTTTGACTTCCCGAAAGAAAATATACCTTTTGAACCGCCGCCCTGTCCCTGCATCCTGCGCATAATAACTATCCAGAATACAATGATAAGTATCCATGGAAGTGCGCCTATTAGCGGACCAATCCAGCTTGTATCTTCCTTTTCAATACGGAAAGCGATCGCTTTTTCATTCCATGTTTTAATAACAGCGTCATCAATGTTTGTGTAAGGAAGCAGAACCGAAAACTTTTCAGTGGTGACCTGCCTTGAACCAACATTAACGGCTTCAGGCGCTTTTAAAACTCCATGAAATGTAAATGAATTATCAAGTTTCTTAACAACAGCTTCCTTGATCTTGTTATCAGCCATTAATTTCTGGTACTGGTCAAATCCTATTTCAACTTCACCGCCATCACCTGATTTAGACCAAATCATTATAAGGAAAAAGCCAAAGAGAATCGCGCTCCAGCCTAATACTACTTTGAACACCCTGTTCCAGTTAAATTCTTCGTTCTTTCTCCTTTTGGGAGGTTTTGGGTTTGAACCGTTTTTTTGAGAATCTTCTGACATCTAATTAATTAATTTTTTAAGATACAAATTTCTTTGAGGTTTCTGTATTTCTGCGCAAAATCAAGACCGTAGCCAACTACAAACTTATTTTCTATTTCAAATCCAACATACTTAACATTAAATTCCAGGTTACTCAATCCTCTTTTCATAAGAAGCGTTGCAAATTCAAGCGAGGTAGGGTTATGTGATAGGACAAGATCCCTGATATATTTTAATGAAAGACCTGAGTCAACAATATCTTCAACAATTATTATATCCCTGTTATCTATCTGGCAGTTAAGATCTTTAAGAAGCTTAACTTCACCTGATGATATTTTACTATCACCATAGCTTGAGAGTTTCAGGAAATCTATTTCAACATCCAGCTTAACCTGCCTTACAAGATCACTTATAAAAATAAAAGAACCGTTTAACACACCGATAAAGATTGGTACTTTATCAGCATAATCTTTATTGATCTTCTTTGCAATCTGCTTTACCCTTTTTGATATATCTTTAGACGATATAAAAGGCTTCAGATTGTTTTTTTTCTTACTTTTACCGGCTGATACTTCTTGTTGTAATTTCAAAAGTTAAAACAACATTTATTAGTTAGCAGTTTCAAAAATTTATCGTCTCACTACTCTCGTTTTAACAGAGTCTCTGTGAAGCTGGACTCTGCGGATACAGTTTAATTCGATTTTTTGATAAGAATAATAAAAAACCCATCCTTTCAATATATTGTTTCGGATGGGAAAATCTGTTCGCTTTAAAAACTGAAATTAAACCGCAGTTTCTTCTGCCAGTGTTCTTTTATTTCTTCTGATAGCTTTAGCCTTTTTCATGCGTTTTTTTATAGATGGCTTTACGAAGAAGCCTCTTTTTCTTACTTCCTTTAATACGCCGGCTTTTTCATACTTCTTTTTGAATCTTTTTAAGACTTTGTCTATAGATTCATTATCCTGCAGTGTTACTTTGATCAAGTTATTTCACCCCTTTATTATGGATTTTAGCTTACAAATATAACAATTTTTAATTTTAAAATCTATATATGAACCCCACCCTTCCTTTCGGGGAGGGCAAGCAGCTCCAACGGTGCTGAGCGGGAGAGGTCTATAATTCATTGCTTGTGTCAGGTCCTCAGACCTGACGCTATTTGTTGTTGGTGAACGTAAAGTCCTTCGGCAACACCAACAAAGGGGGGAAATTTTGGATAATTTTTGAATAAAAAAGCCATCTTTGCCTATTCTACAACAACAGATTTGATTATACAAAAACAAAATCAAAAACTTAACCACTAATTTCACTAATTACACTAATTTTTTAATTAATCAAAGCCCTGAAAGGGCAATATATGATAACGATGGACGAAGTCCATCGAAGCAAAACAAACATTACATAAGCCCTGTAGGGGTGGAATCAAAATAAATGAAGATAATCCTACCTCCGCAGAGCCCTCAGAAAGCGAGAGACTCTGCGAATACAATCCGGTACTCCATAGCCTCAGTGCCTCCGTGTTGAAAAGCTTTTGATTGTCTACAAGGAAGGTTTGAACCTTACTTAAACAGCATTTATTGCATTTTTTTACTATTTCCATAGAATCTGACTAACCATATCCGTTAGATACAATAACGTCTGATAATTACCGTGAATTCAGAATTGGCTCTACAGTGAATTGCTTATTTGTCCCTACAGTGAAATGACCAATAGTTAGGTTTACAGGGTAATTCTTTATTTACTTAGGTTTACGATTGTTTTAGGGTCTGCCCACAGGCTATATTTGTATCACTAATCGGTAGGGAAAACAGAATAGCAGAAGAGATTATTAAAAACAATAATTTTTTCAAGAAAGGTCAATTTAACCATGAAAGCTATAAACTCCCAAAACCGCTCAAATTTGAAGCAATTATCAGCAATGTTAATTATGCTTCTTTTTTTATGCACTTCAGCTAATATTTATGCTGAAAACAATAATCCAATTGAATTAAACACATTAACGGCTGCAGAGCTTGAGCAGAGCGATATATTGACCGTAGATAACGATATATTATATACCATCTCTATCCCAAAAGGTGAATATATCAGGTTTTCAATATTTGATACCAAAGGTGTTGAACTAAAAGTGTTAATTGACGATAACAAGTCACAGGGTGAAGTAAAAATTGATCTTGGCAATGCGAACCTGAAAAACGGCACATATTATTACAGGTTAGTTGTTGGTCAGTACAAAGAAGTTAAAAAGATGAATTATTCAAAATAAGACACTACTGCTTGTGTCAGGTCCTCAGACCTGACACAATGGTTTCCTTGATGTAATTATCAACGACAAGTTTGACCCCTGTTAGTAGCAGGGGTTTTTTGTTGGCATTATATTCAAAAGCTGAAAAGCGTAACCAACTTTCTATAAACGAAAGTCAGGCGAATTACACGCCTGCCTTTCGCTGTTTGAAAGTTGGTTAAATCTTTTATCTTCTGTAATAAAATCTTCCTTGCAACTGCCAATAACATATATTATATTATGTTAGTATGCATATTGCATATATAAAATGATTCCTTATTATGAATAATTACGGATTTTCGGTAAAAAACTATGCTGATTGTGTCAGGTCCTTAAGTATGTGGTGTCGGGCTACGCCTTTAGGTGGATACCTAACTCCAAGGAAGAAGCACCTTCCTCCCGTGCCTATGGCAGGCGTAGCGCTTGTGCGGTTTAAGGCGTAGTACCCCCTCTGCATCTCCCCCTGTTAGGGGGAGACGAGAACGCACGCAGTGTGTTCGAGGTGGGGGTCAGGTTTAAAAGTATGACTTTGAACCCCTCTCCATTTAGGAGAGGGGCAGGGGTGAGGTCATGGTGCGTGGCTTTCAAACCGAATCACCGGAATTGAAAACGAATCGCTGGAAAGCAGTTAATAATTGCCCAAAACAGTCTAAAATTACATTCCAGCGTTTGTTTGATAAAAATTTACGTTATCGAATGGAATGCGGCGAATTTCCGGACAACATTAAAGTATTGATAGTGAACTTCCTCTGCTGGCGCAGAGTATGTCTAACAACTGCAAAAGCAGTCATAGCCAACAACGGGGGTAAAATTACAAAACCTCACCCCCATCCCCTCTCCTAATCCCGCTTAGCAGAAACGCGGGACGGGAAAAGCGCCGAAGGAGAGGGGCGTTAAACCTCCAACTTTCGGGTTTTTCCCCCTCTCACTGCGGGAGAGGGTTAGGGGTGAGGGCTATCAACTTCAAAGCGCATCTTTGCCTTGAAACTCTTATTAATAATGAGTAAAATAGTGCTTAAATTTCCCAAAAAATAAATAAATTTTCAAATATTTAATGAATAAAATGAATAAATTCAAAATGTACGGAATTCTATTAGTAATTGCAATTTTGGCGTTTTCAACTTCAAACTGCAATAAATCGAACAAAACTCTTGTTGATATTGGCAGTGACAAGATAACTTTAGGTGAATTTGAGAAACAATATCTTAAAACAATTGGAAACCTGGATTCTGCCAGGAACAAATCAATTGATGAAAAGAAAACCTTCCTGAATTTATACATCAATTTCAGGCTCAAAGTAAAAGATGCCAGAGAAAGAGGATTACTTAATAATCCTGATATTCAGAAGGATATTGAAGAATATAAAAAGAACTTCGGACCAACTTACCTTGTTGATAAAGAAATAGTTGAGTCACAGGTAAAGGAGCTGTATGACAAAAGAAAAGATGAAGTAAGAGCTTCACACATTCTGATTAACTTACCCGAAAACGCCACACCGCAGGATTCTATTTTAGCGTATCAAAAGGCGGATTCAGTATTACAGAGACTTGATAAGGGAGAAGATTTTGGCGAGGTTGCCACAATGTATTCAATGGATAGAACTGTAAAACAGAACAGGGGCGACCTTTATTACTTTACAGCGGGTATGACTGTACCGGAATTTGAAGATGCGGTTTACAATATGAAAGTCGGAGATTATACAAAGAAACCTGTCAGAACAATGTTCGGACTGCATATAATAAAGTTAACAGATAAGAAGCCAAGAATTGAATCAGTAAAAATTTCTCATATTCTTATTCAGGATAAAAGGGATTCCGTTGGTACTCTTATAGATTCAGTTGCAACTTACCAGAAGGCTTTGGATATATACAACAAAGCAAAAAATGGTGATAGTTTTGAATCATTAGTACAGCAATTCACAGAAGATGCGGGTTCAAAGACCCAAAACGGCGATCTTGGTAATGTTGAAAGAAGAAGGCTTGCACAGCCGATTGATTCAGCCGCGTTTACAATGAATGTTAACGAAATAGCAGGTCCTATAAGATCACCATACGGCTGGCATATTGTAAAGAAATTCGGCGAGAAAAAAGTAGGCTCATATGAAAAGGAATTCGAGAATATTAAGAATGAATATAAAAAGACAAAAAAATATAAAGATGATTATGCTAAATTTGTTGAAACATTAAAGGGAAAATACAGTTATAAAATAATAGACGAGGGTTTAAGTTTCCTAAGGTCTAAATTTGATACTATAAAAACAGTAGCTGATTATAATATGGATAGCCTATTCAGCCCGCAGGATAAGGAAAAAGTTATCGCAACATACGATGGCGGACAGGTAAAAGTAGCAGATCTTATCAACCATTTGAACATAAACAGGGATTTCTCGAGAATGGCATTGAACCAGGAGACAATATCAGCAATTATCAAATCATCTTCTGAGAGCCCGATACTGAACAAGAAAGCCAAAGAATCTAATATTGAAAAAGATGACGAATACATAGCAAGCATTACAGATTACGAGAACGGACTGTTGGTTTTCAGGGTTGACCAGGATGAGTTATGGAGCAAAGTAAAAATAAATGAAACAGATATTACTTCATATTACGAAGCTAACAAGACAAAATATACCAAAGCTGACTCAACCGGTAAACAGGTAAATAAAACAATTGATGAAGCAAAAGCTGAAATTTCTAACGAACTTCAACAGTTAAAGTATAAGGATACAGAAAAAGCTTATTTAGACGCGCTAAGGCAGAAGTATCCGATAGTTATACATGAAGAAATATTAGCAGAAGCGTTTAAGGATTAAAAGATTTCGGATTGTTTATCTCGGATTTCACCCCCGAAATAACAGTAAGAAATCAAAGTTTCAGATCAATAACATAACAGGCATTTTAAGAAAGAATATTGAAAAATTTAAAAATAGTTTTTGCAGCTCTTAGCCTTATCATTGCGGTAACAAACAGCCTTTACTCGCAGGGCGAGGGTGATAAGATAATTGCAATTGTTGGCAACGATGTTGTTCTTCAATCTGACCTTAACTTTCAGCTATATACATACATGAACCAGAATAATATTCAGGAAGTATCAAACGATATGGTTCAGCAGGTATTCCAAAGCCTTATTACTGAAAAGCTGATGCTTGCAAAAGCTGAACAGGATAGTATTTTTATTTCATCTGATGAAGTTAACAAACAGGTTGAGGGCAGAATAAGAGAAATGGTAACGCAGTTTGGCTCAGAAAAAAACGTTGAAGAAGCGTATGGGCTGACGATACCAAAGATTAAAAACCTGCTTAAAGATCAGACTGAAAGGAATATTAAAGTTAGCCGCGTTAAACAGGCGAAATTTGGATATGGAATAACTGTCACAAAACCGGAAGTAATAAAGTTTTACAATGATTACAAAGATTCACTGCCGCAGGTCCCTGAAACGTATGAATTAGTTCAGTTGGTAAGGATACCTAAGATCACAGAGGATGCAAAGTTCATTGCAAAAGAAAAAGCCGAAAAACTTTTAGACAGTGTGAAATCGGGGATGGATTTTTCTGAGTTAGCGAAGAAATATTCCGATGATTCACTCTCAGCATTACAGGGCGGTAGTTTGGGTAAATCAAAAAAGGGCTCCTTTGTAAAAGAATTTGAAGACGCGGCTTTTCTGCTTAAGCCCGGTGAAGTTTCAGGAATAGTAGAATCAGAATTTGGTTACCATATAATTAAGCTCAACGAAAAATCAGGTGATTTCATAACCGCTCAGCATATACTTGTAAAATTCCCAAGGCTTGATGCGGCGGATTTTACTGAAATAAATTTCCTGAAAGATCTTAGAGATAAAATTAAAACAGGACAACTGACTTTTAAAGAAGCAGTAGTTTTGCATTCACAGGAACCAAAATCTGCCATAGATAGCGGCTACATAGGCAAGCTGAGCATTAATAATCTTAACCCGCTGGAGCTTGCTGCTTTGAAAGATCTTGCAATCGGGGAAATGTCAGACCCCGTTAAAGTTGGCGATGACAGGTATTATGGTTATTACATGTATTTAGTGAAAGATAGGATACCGCAGCATGCGGCAACACTGGAAAATGATTTCATATTAATAGAGCAGTATGCGCAGAAATACAAAGAACAAAAACTTATGGGTGAGTGGCTTGAAGAACTTAAAAAAACTATTTACCTCGAATTAAAACTCTGAATATAAACTCTGAATTTTAAGGGCAGTAGTTTAAAATATTACTGCCTTTTTACAACTTTAAACTTTAATAATGCCGGGATTTTCTTCAAGTTACTCTCCCCTGTTCCTAGCTCTCTTCATGTTAATTGCTGCGGCAGTATCTTATTTTTTTTATAAAAATACCGCAATTGATAAATCTAAAAAGACCCTGTTAATTGTATTAAAAACATTAGCCATATTTATTTTACTTGCTCTCTTTATAGAGCCGGTACTTTCATACTTAAGCCTGGATAATAATAACAAAAAAGATATTGTTTTAATTGATAACTCAAGGAGCAATTTACTTGAAGGTAAAACAGGTGAGATTTCAAAGTTAATTAAGGATGCAGGAATACATAATAATCAAGATAATATTTTTGCATTTTCAAATATAACCAAACAAATAATTAACACAGATTCGATAATGTTCAATGGTTTTAATACCGATCTTGTTTTGTCACTTAAGACAATTAAAGAAAATTTCCCTGATGGCTCATACAATTCTATAACCATAATTTCTGATGGTATTTTCAATTCCGGCGGAAATCCATTGTATGAAGCCGGGAAGTTCAGTACTCCGTTTATTGTGATTCCCGTTGGCGATACTGCATTGCAAAAAGATATTATTGTAAAGAATGTTGCGCATAATGATAAGTCTTTTACCGGAACAGCAACAAAGATAAAGGCATACTTAACAATTGATAAAATTAATGCGAATAACTTAAATGTAAAGCTGTTAAGAGAAAACGTTGAGGTTAAATCACAAATACTGAACCTGCTGCCGGGAGTAAATATCTACGAAGCAGAATTTGATATAACCGAAAATGAACCCGGCAAAGTTAAGTACAGAATATCTGTTGAAAATACACCAGATGAACTGACATATAAAAATAACAATTCCGATTTTTATATTACCTTTATAGATAATAAGGTTAATATACTTATTATCTCAGGCGGACCCGGTTATGATAATGAGTTTACAGGTTCAGTTTTGAAAAGAATAGGAAACTATAACATCACATACCGTACTCAAAAATCAGCAGGTGAGTTCTATGAAGGCGGTATTGATTATAAAATGTACGGTGAGCTTTCAACAATCTTTTTACTTAACTACCCTACCAATATATCTTCATCAGCAATTGTAAGTGATATTGCAAATAACGTAAAACAATTTAACGTACCTGTAATATTCTTTGCGGGTAAGAATACTGATTACCAGAAACTGAATTCATTTGATGAGTTTGTACCGTTTAATATCTCAAGACCTAATTCAGGTGAATCACTATTCCGCTTACAGCCTGTTAATGTTGAAGGTAACAGTCTCGGAAAGGTACAGGGTCTCTCTTCAACAAACGAGATATTCAGAAATGTATCAGGCATAATGCCAAAACCGGGAAGCGTTACTCTGGCAACAGATAAAGCATCGGGTGAACCCATAATGATAAACAGGATATCCGGTAATTACCGTTCAACAGCTTTTTTAGGTTATGGCTTGTGGAGGTGGAAGCTGAATTCCGGCGCCAATGCTGAAAAGACACTGGAAGCCATGCTGCTTGAAACTATCAATATGACGCTGCAGAAGGAAAAGAGGACAAAGCTTAGAGTATATCCGGCAGCCGATATATTTGATTACACACAACCCGTAAAAATATATGCCGAAGTATTTGACGATAATTACCTGCCAACACGGAATGCAAAAGTTACAGGCAGGATTTTACGGAAAGATGGCAGTAATGCTGGTGAGCTTAATTTCACAGCTGAAGAAAATAAATTTTCTGCCGTTTTAGATCCTTTAGTAAGCGGAGATTATTACATTGAGTGTGATGCTGAATTAAATGAAAGCTATTATGCAAGGGATAATTCCAGATTTTCAACTGATACACTTAATACTGAATATCTTGATACAAGGACTAATCTGGGGTTATTAAAGGAATTGGCTTCAAAAACAGGTGGTGATGTTATTGGAAATGATAGTATAGGTAATTACTCAAAATTACTTGAAAAATACAGGAATTTACCCGGGAAAGAATCAGTTAGCCAAAAGCATTTAAGATTTGACCTATGGGGTAATAAATATTATTTGATGCTCGTAATACTTCTATTTTCGATTGAATGGGTATTAAGAAAGCGGAATAATATTCCCTGAAGTAAACAATAAGGATTAGCGACAAAAATCATATACCATAATAAGTTCACTTTTTAATTTAACGTTTATTTTTATATTTGTATAACAAGTTTCTATATAAGGAGATAAAAAACTATGACTTGGGTAATTACCAAATTATGTCTTGACTGCAAAGATACTGAATGCGCAGAAGTCTGCCCTGTCGATTGTATTTATGAGTTAACGGCAGATGACGAAAATTTTTCAAAGAACATGCTTTACATCCACCCTGCTGAATGTATTGATTGCGCTGCATGTGAACCGGCATGTCCATGGCAGGCTATTTATGAAGATTCACAGGTACCTGCATTATTCAAAGATGATATTGAATTGAATGCAAAAATATTTGAAGTACACCCGCCTGAAGACTTTACAACAGAACCTGTTCCATTAAAAAAGAATCCAACACCGGAAGATATTTCAGCTAACAAAGCTAAATGGGGTTTTGCATAATTTAGATTTGAATTAACAATAAAGCCGGCTATAGAAATAGACGGCTTTGTTATTAGTATATTTCTCAACATACCCGTATCAAATATATAATTATAATTGTGATATCACTTCTTCAAATTTGTTGCAGAAAAACTCTATTTCACTTTCATCTATTATATATGGAGGAAGAAGCCTGATTACATTTTCATTGGTACAGTTAACTAACACATTTAATTTCATTAACTCATCAACAACTATTTGACCTTCAAAAGATAGCTCTATGCCAATCATTAATCCCATACCACGAACTTCATTTATTTTATCAGGGAATTTTTGCGCAATTGCTTTAAGATTACTTTTCAATAAGTCACCTGATACTTTGTTCTTTTGCATTAAGCCCTGTTCAAGTTCTTCCATAACTATAATTCCCGATGCTGCTGCAACGGGGTTACCTCCAAAAGTTGAACCATGCTCGCCATATGTGAATACATTTTCAACACGCTTATTGCCTGCAATTGCGCCAAGCGGTAATCCTCCGCCGATACCCTTAGCCATTACGCTAATATCAGCATCAAGCCCGAACTGTGTAAAAACATTAAACGAACCTGTTCTGCCGACACCTGATTGGATTTCATCAGCGGCAATGATAAAGCCGTATTTCTCTTTAAGCTCATTTAGCTTAGAAATAAACTCTTTGGTTGCGGGATTTATACCACCTTCACCCTGCAGGCATTCAATAAACACACCCGCAGTTTTACTATTGATGCTCTTTTCAAGGTCACTTATGGAATTAAACTCTAAATGGATTACATCAGGTAGTAATGGCTGAAATTGCTCACGGTATTTTTTGCGTGCTGTAAGTGAAAGCGCACCCATTGTCCGCCCATGGAATGAACCTGAGAAAGAAACAAGTGTGGTTTTTTCGGTACCAAGAAAGAATTTCCTGATAACCTTAATTGCTGCTTCAATTGCCTCCGTGCCGGAGTTCGAGAAGAATACCTTTTCAAATTCCGAGAGTTTTTTAATTTTTTCAGCGAGGGCAATTTGATTTTCCTGGTAAAACAAATTTGAGATATGGATATATTTATCAACCTGAGCTTTAATGGCATTATTCATTTTGGTATGGTTGTAGCCAAGAACATTAACAGCCAAACCGCCAAACATATCAAGTATTTTTTCTCCGGTGCTGGTATATAAATAGCATCCTTCACCTTTTTCAATTACTATAGGCAGGCGTTTATATGTATGGAAGAAATCGTTTTCCTCCTGTGATTTCAGTTCATTAATATCCATTATAATCTCTTTAATATCTTACTGAATGCTTTTACACTTTTGTTTAATCCTGCAGAGTTAGAATTATTTTTTATTATAAAATCAGCGCGCTTTACTTTTTCTTGTTCACTCAATTGCAATTTCATAAGCTTTAATATATCTTTTCTTTTAGTACCATCACGTTTAATTATCCTTTTAATACGGTTCTCCTTATTGGTATATATCAGCACAACATGATTCATCCTTTTATAACTGCCGGATTCAAACATAATTGCGGCTTCAAATAATATAATTCTGTCTTTAATTTTCTCAACAAGCCTATCCATTTCTCTGAATACAAAAGGGTGAACAATACTGTTCACCCTTAAGATATTTTTTTTACCTGTGAAAATGATTTTTCTAGCGTTGACTCTTGATAGCCTGCCATTTTCATCCAGTATGCCTTTACCAAACTCTTTAACAAGCTTTTTGATAAGCAGCTTGTTTGAAGAATATAGTTCCTTAGCAATTTTATCCGCATATATTACTTTATACCCAAGCTTCTCAAAATATTTCGAGGCAAGGCTCTTTCCGGAACCTATACCACCTGTAATACCTATCTTAAGCTTTTTAGCAGGCATATATCAATAATTTACTTAGCGTATGCTACTGAGCGTCTTTCTCTGATAACTGTAACTTTGATCTGTCCGGGATACTCCATCTCGTCCTGTATCTTGGTAGCTATATCAACAGAAAGCTGGTCAGCCAGCGCGTCACTTACTCTATCATGCTCAACAATTACTCTAACTTCCCTGCCTGCCTGGATAGCATATGTTCTGCCAACACCTTCAAATGACTTGGCAACTTCTTCAAGCTTCTGTAGACGTTTTACATAACCTTCCACTGATTCACGCCTTGCGCCAGGTCTTGCACCGCTAATAGCATCACATGACTGTACTATTACCGCAATAGGTGTTTCCATTTCCATATCTTCATGATGAGCGCCAATAGCATTGCAAATAACAGGATGCTCCTTATATTTCTTGGCAAGCTCATAACCTAGGATAGCATGTGGTCCTTCAACATCTCTATCAATCACCTTACCTATATCGTGTAGCAAACCTGCACGTTTAGCCATCACAGGATCAAGTCCTAATTCAACAGCCATTATGCCGCATAAGTGCGCGACTTCAATACTGTGCTGGAGAAGGTTCTGCCCGTAACTGGTACGGTATTTCATTCTGCCTACATACCTTATCATTTCGGGATGCAAGCCATGTAAGCCGCACTCAATAATTGAATTTTCACCAACACGGATAATTTCTTCTTCAAGCTCTTTACGAACTTTTTCTACAACTTCTTCTATTCTTGTCGGATGGATACGCCCATCTGAAATAAGCCTCTCCATTGCAATCTTTGCAACTTCACGTCTGAATGGATCAAAACCGGAAATTGTAATAGCTTCGGGGGTATCATCTACTATCACATCAACTCCTGTTGCTGCCTCAAATGCTCGTACATTTCTGCCTTCTTTTCCGATAATACGTCCTTTTAATTCATCACTTTGAATATTAAGAACACTAACAGTTGTTTCAACGGAATGATCAGCGGCGCTTCTCTGTATTGCCTGAACGATCAGATTTCTTGCAAGCTTTTTGGCTTCAAGTTTCATTTCATCGCGAATTTCCTTAAGCTTTGTTGCTGCCTGCATCTTGGTTTCTTCTATCAGGTTATTGAGCAGGATATTTTTGGCTTCTTCCTGGGTCAGTCCTGAAATATTTTCAAGTTTGTTGTTTTGCTCTATAATTAACCCATCAAGCTTTGTTTCTTTTTCTGAAACTGAATTTAACTTGCTGTTAAAATCATTTTCAAGCTTGGTAATAGATTTTTCCTTCTTGGCGTATTCATCAATTCTTTTGCTTAAGGCTTCTTCTTTATCCTGAAGTTGTTTTTCAAAAGATTTTTGTTTGTTCTTTTTATTCTGGTAATCTGAATCAAACTCCTGTTTCTTTTTATACCATTCATCGCGAACTTCCAGCAGCTTTTCTTTTTTGATATTTAAAGCCGCTTTTTCGCCATCGGCGATTATTCTTCTCGATTGTTCATCTGCGCTGTTTATCTTACCTTTTGTTACCTTGTTCTGCATAAACCAGCCAAGATAAAATGTCGCCGCGCAGAGTATGACGATCAGTGGTACTAATACATAAATTTCCTGCAGCATATTTTAATTCTCCGTAATTCTAACATATGATTTTAAGTTGAAACTGTATTTGTTAATAATTGTTATTTTTTGAATACTTTATTTGAAACTAATAATTTTATAAATAAAAAACCGCACTCGATTAATACCATAGCGAAAGAGTTATAGATCCCTCTCTCAACACAGTGGGTGAGTGCCGAAACGTCTTTTAACTTCCACTGATCACTTAAAACCTGGTTTGCTTTCGCATTCCCTGTGATTTCACAACACTAGGTTGTGAGTGAGGCCTGTAATCGACATTAATATCGAGCGTTCTCCCCAATTAAATAGTGTTGGATCTATTTAATTTTTGGCTACGGCTGGTCGGTGCGGTAATTTTATATAAACTTTAAAATTTTTCCGGTTTATATAACCTGTTAAAAGAACAATTAATCTTAAATATATATCAATTTATACGATAAACTTTAGTATAATTATTATGCATTACTTTCTATATAGTCATTAATTTCTTTAACCTGGGAATTCAATCCCCCTATTAATGACTTATAGTTTGAATCAAGGACAAAGCTGGAATTCTTCTCCCTGTAATAATTTTCTGCGATATTTAATGCAGAAACTATAGCTACCGTAAAATCAGACTGGTTAGGAATATCATTTTGAACTTTATGCATTAATGTATCTACATATTGCGCACTTTTTTCAAGAAGTTCAACATCATCACCTTTTAGAGTGTAATGATTATTGAATATTTTGATCCTGATATCCTTAGTGTCCATTTGATTTATTTAAGTTTAAATTTTACCTTTGTTGTAAATCCCGACCATTTTGGAACATGAAACAATCAATAATTTTTAGCTAGTAAAAACAAAAAACGCTGCCCTTTTCAAATTTAAGAAGCTAAAAATTATTATTTGATTTCTGTTCGAGATGTGTATCGAGCCTGACCATAAGTTCTCTTATCCTTGATTTCAACTGCGCTTTATCTTCACCTGAAACTTTATTTTTTCTTTCGTCTAATAGTTTATTTTTGAAGTCTGTAATTTCTTTATCTTTAACTAGAAGCTCTGAATTCCGGTTAGAAACCTTGATTTCAGCATCACTTAAAGAATGCTCTAGCTCTTTAACCTTTTCTTTGAGCATTTTGTTCTCATCTTTTGAAATGTTGTATTTTTCAACCAACACTTTTACTTTTGAGAACATTTTCTCAAGTTCACTTTTTAAGCCGGAATCGTTTACTTTTAGAATAGAATTATCCATTATTTTGGATTTATATTACTGCTGTTTTAAAACTAAATTTCTTAAAATTACTTCCTTAATTCTGCTTTTAGTTTCTTACCAAGCTCTAAAACTATTTTATCCTGCAGAACATTAACCTCTTCATTTGTTAATGTCCTCTCATCTGAGCGATATTCAAGACTATAAGTATAGCTCTTTTTACTATCTTCACCCTTTGGTTCAAATATATCATATAAAGATACCTTTTGCAATAACTTACCTGTATTTACCGAAAGTACTGTATTCATGATATCACCCTGCTTAATATTGTTATCTGCTATAATACACAGGTCACGTAAAACAGGTGGAAAATTAGAGAACGGTTTGAATTGAACCTTGCCGTTTAAAGTATCACTTAATGTTAGTATAGTATCTTGCATTAATATGGTACCTCACAAATGATTACCGGCTTTTCAATTCCAATTGAACTCAAAAATTTCGGGTCAAAACTGATTATTTTCGCAACCAAATTATCCCTGTTTTTGTATTCAATTGAATAATCCATTATAGGATTCTGACCATTATAATCATATTTTTTAATATTTTCAACACTTAATTTTTCAAACAAACCTTCAGCTTCAGATGCCATATCAAAAATAGCGTAATTTCGCTGTTTTTGGGTATATGACTTAACATCAAACTCACCTGCTAATACAAGCATTAAACATTTACTTTCTAAAATGTTACCTTGTTCATCATATCTAAACGAGTTACCTGTTTCAAACAGTTTAAGCGAATTATTGAAATTCTCAAAATTCAGCTTAATCACATCAAATAAACCAACATATAAATTACTGCGCAATACGTTCATTTTATAGCTTGATGGATTGATCAGCTTTATGTATGATTCATCAATTTTCCTCTGGAAATTTTCATCAACCAGAGTATTTGTAATTACTTCTTTGAATCCCCTGCCTACAATATACTTTCTGATATCCCTTATCATGTCATATTGCATCCCTGAAAAATCACGGGTATCAAGATATAAATCCGAGTATTCAGGAATTTTTATCTTATCATAACCATCAAGCCTTAATACCTCTTCAATGAGGTCAATTTCACGCATAAGATCTTCTCTTCGTGATTGCGGGATTTCAAAAACAAGTTTTTCACAAGAGCCGCTTATGAAATTTATGCCAATTCTTCCGAGCAATTCCTTTACTGTATCGGATGTGTATTCAATTCCCGCAATTCTGTTAAGATGTGAAATTCTTAGCGATACATTAAGCTTTTCAAGTTTAAGGGGGTAGTTATCAATAAAACCATTAACTACCTTACCACCACCAAGCTCAGCAATAAGTTCAACAGCTCGTTTACATGCCCACTGGGTTCTATCAACATCAACACCACGCTCAAATCTGTATGATGAATCAGACTGCAAGCCAAGGAATTTTGAGGAGAGTCTTGTTGTTACAGGATCAAAGTCAGCGCTTTCAATGAAAACATTTACAGTTTTATCATTGATCTCGGAGTTTTCTCCGCCCATTATCCCAGCCAGCGCTACCGGCTTTTCACCATCACAGATTAACAGAATGTCTCCACGCAGATTTCTGTCCTTGCCATCAAGAGTTTTAAATTTTTTTAAGCTACCTGCATTTTTTACAATTATTTTCTTTCCTGAAATGCTTTCATAATCAAACGCATGCAATGGCTGACCGCATTCCATCATAACATAATTTGTAATATCAACAACATTGTTGATTGGTCTGAGTCCGATACTTGTTATATATGATTTAAGCCATTCAGGTGATTCCTTAATTGTTATACCTTCAACCATAGCGCCGCAATATCTAATGCAGCCTTTTGTATTTTCAATCTCTACAGAAATCTTACTGTTAAGTTCACTTCCATTAAAACTAGATTTGAGCTCCGGTTCTTTTACTTTACTTTCTGTTAATGCGCCAAGCTCACGCGCCACACCTAAGTGAGATAGCAAATCTCCCCTGTTTGGAGTGATACCTATTTCAATGATTACATCATTTTGTTTTAAATATTTTGAAAAGGGTGTGCCAACAGGTAAATCAGTCTCAAGAACCATTATTCCGGAATGATCATCGCCAAGCTCAAGCTCTTTAACAGAGCATATCATGCCTTCTGATACTTCACCGCGTAGTTTTGCTTTCTTAATTTCAAATCCGCCGTTTGGAACAATAGCTCCAACTAATGCCACGCAAACAGTCTGCCCTGAATCAACATTCGGTGCGCCGCAGACGATGTTTAATATTTCTCCTGTTCCTGCATCAACTTTACATACGCTTAATTTATCGGCATTGGGGTGTTTTTTGCGGCTGGTAACTTTGCCAATTACAAAATTTTTAAGCCTTTCTTCCTGATTTTCAACACTTTCAACTTCAATGCCAAGATCTGTAAGTCCTTTTACTATTTCATCTATAGGGAGTGAAATATCAATATAATTCCGTAACCAATTCAGTGAAATTTTCATAATTTGCAAATATACTTAAGCGAAGTTTAAGTATAAAGGAATGAATTTATGCGAATTTAGAGGGTAATTTTGGAATGCATTGACTGTGTCAATGCTGCATCAACATAGTTGATGCACTCCCAAAAAAATTAAAATATAAAAGTTTCTTTAACTCTTACAGAACGTTTTAGATATATTATTATTACAATTGCTATTACAAGGCTGAAGGCAAGTTTTTGCCACATAATTGTGGGATCGCTTGCAAGGTGTCCGAATAATATATATGAGAGAGATTCGACTACAACTTCAGCGATTAAATAGATTATCATGATCAAAGGAAAATTTCTGTTCCTTTTATAAAAAAAATAAAAGACCACAAAAGCGAGAAATGCGAATATTAGACTTGAGGCAAGTTCATAGTACACAAATACATTAAGCAATGCTGCATCCGTTTGAGGTTTTTCTTTTATTAACATATCCTTTTCACCCAGGAGTTTGTAAAATAACTGGAGATTACCAACCCAGCTAATAGCGTTTACAATTATAAAAACCTGAATAGCAATCAGCCATCCCCCAAGTGTTCTGGTATTGATCTCTTTTTTTTCCATTTACAAAGATAAATAAATGCCAAATAAAAAAGGCATCTTAAATTAAGATGCCTTGAAGATCATTCTATTGCTTTTTTTGGATTGCATTGACTATGTCAATGCGTATCATAGCAGTTGCTGCACTCCAAAGAAAATAATTTTATTAATATTCCCGATAAATCGAGATTTCAGATCTAGTAACTTCGTTACTTGATCATCAACATTTTTTTTGTTTGAACAAATTCACCGGAAATTAACTTATAATAATAAGTACCGCTTGCCAGATCTGATGCATTAAAGTTAATCCTGTAATTTCCTGAAACAAGCTCGGAGTTCAGCAGTGAATTTACTTCTCTGCCAAGAGCATCATAAATTGCAAGTTTAACAAATCCGGTTTTGGGGATTGAAAACTCGATCAATGTATTTGGGTTAAACGGATTTGGATAGTTCTGTTTAAGTTCAAACTTATCGGGAATTTCGCTTGAGATTGGAGTAATGCCAACAAGTAATGTTCCTTTTGAAATACCGCCATTTGATCTTACTGCAAAATATGTCAGATTATCAACTCTGTTTTTGACAATGTGCCTGTAGTTACCTGCAGGAGCTGTATAACTTGTAGTCCAGGTTGCGCCATTATTTGGGCTTATATATATCGCTGTTGCCTGTCTGGTAACGACCCACTGAGTTCCGAAGCCTGTTATAGCTGAAAGATTCGCTGTGCCCGGTAATGCTGCCGGCGGACTAACCCAGCTTGATCCTCCATTAGTTGTCATTAGTAAAGCAGTGCCACCTGTGAATCCGGTTAATGGAGTATTGAACCAAATTGCATATGAATTTAATTGTCCTGTTGTAGGCTGTGTTATCCAGTTAACCAATGTAAGACTTTTATATACTCTTGTGTTATTTGTGCCGAACCAGACACCGGCTGCTGCATCAAAGAAAAATGAATTATTCCATCCTGCTTCTGAACCTGCTTGCGGCAGATAAAATGTAGCCGAATCCCATGTCATACCGCCAGTAGTTGTCCCCCATAGTGACCATCTGCCGCCAACGGGATCACCCATCATAAAGCCGGCAAATGAATTACCCATTTGAACGGAATTGATAAAGCCTCCTGTTTCGGTGAATACCTGTACCCAGTTTGCTCCACCATTTGATGTGCGGTAAAGAAATGAAGATGCTCCTGAACCGGCTACTAAAGCTGTAACAGAATCGATTGCATATATACTGTGGAGATCAAGAGTACCCGGAATTGGAGCAGCGTTTACGCTTACCCATGTCAAACCGCCATTTGTTGTGCGAAGTACCCTGCCTGCGTAACCGCAGACCCAAACATGATTGGCATTAACCACAGATACTGATGTTAGCTGTGTAGTAACACCACTGGTTTGCTCAACCCAGCCAATTGGCTGAGAAAAAATTGAGATTATTGATATAGATAAAACAAATAATAAGATAGAAAATTTAAATTTCATATTACCCCCTATGGTACTGAAGAAATCTGTTTAAATTGTAAAATTAACAACAATATATTTCCATATGTGTTGTTTTGCAATACTGTTAAATGGGGATATGGGGATTTTAGGTTAATTGAAAAAATAAAAACCTGGCAGGTCTTAAAGACCTGCCAGGTTTAGGAAAATTTATTTCGACACACCCCATCCGACTAAACGTCGACACCACTCTATCGGTAAATTCGATTACTTTATCATCACCATCTTCTTCGTATCAGTAAAATTACCTGCTGTTATTTGATAAAAATACATACCCGATGCAAAATTAGCGCCATCAAACTGCACTTCATAACTTCCAGCTTTTTTGTATTCGTATATTCTGAATACTTCCTTACCCAATAAGTCATATATTTTGATTGATACATTCTCATCTCTTGGTATTTCATACTTTATATTAGTTACCGGGTTGAATGGATTCGGAAAATTCTGAAATAGTATAAAACCAATAGGTAATTCGTTAATATTTTGGTTTATACCAAGAACGGGCTGTGCGTTTAAGGATGTATCAGATTTTATTGCATAAAGGTCCACTTCACTTGAAGTATTATTATCTATTGATCCAAAAAAAATAAATCCTGTGTCACTCAACTGCGTTATAGAACCAAAAGTAATTTGTTTCAAACAAGTGAATAATTTGCTTTTAATTATTGCCCCTAATGAATCAAATATGATCACCTTTCCATTAACAGGCAATGATATTGAATCTTGACTGTAATTTACTATAAAACGGTTTGAATTTATTTTGTTAAATCCGCCTATATCATAACATCTATATGTTGAATCAAAAATATTTGAGTGAACTATTTTACCGGTTTTATTTGCACTTAAAAAAAATATTTTGCCAAAAAATATTTCCCCACAAATAGAAAAACCAGAATCCGTTATAATTATTTTTCTGCCACCAGTAGCTGAATTGTTAAAATTAAAAACCGTATCCCAAATAAAATTTCCTACTGAATCTATCTTAAAAATTAAACCATTTGTTGGTAGAGAAGAATTATTAGATTTCCAACCAGTCATAATAATATCATTTTGTTCTGTTTCTATCAAAGATTGAAAATTTATCTTATAGCCTGCCGTAAATGTTTTTGACCATATTAAATCACCATTAGAATTGATTTTCAATACAATTGCATCTAATGGATACGATGATCCGCACAATAAAAATCCATTACCATTAGAAACTTTTATATCGTATATTTGGACTAAGTTACCTCCATAATATTTTTGCCAAACTATGTTTCCATTTTTATTTACCTTTATGGAAAAAGCTTGTCCATTTTCAATATCACCTGTTAATACGCAACTTCCAGAATCAGACTCAACAATTGCCCTTCCCCTGGAAAAAGCATTACCAATAATTTTTGTCCATAAAGTATCACCTAGTGGATTTATTTTAAGTAAGAATATTTGTGCATTAGAAATACTTCCAAGTATATATAAATTATCACCATCAGCTCTGCATGATGCATAGCCATATTCGTTAGACGCAGGATAAGGTCCAGTAAAAATTCTTTGCCATGTTGTACTCTGCCCAAAACTATTACTTGCCATCAGAACAAATAAAGTAATAGCAAAACACTTATACTTTAGTGGTTTATTTGTAGATTTCAATTGATTTTTAGATTTTGCTTGCATAATTATTACTTTTAATTAATTTCTTTCGCAGGAATAAAACTTCCAAAAAATGAAAGTTTTGGAGTAAGTTTAATTAAAATAATACACTTTTAAGCAATAAACAACCAAGATTTCCTTGATTAACATGATTCCCTTTTTTCTATTTAAAAAAAACGTTAATTCAGCTAATTCTTTGGCTTAATAAATTTTATGATATATTCACGGTATATTTTAGCATCAAGGCTCGGGTCTTTACAAGTAACTATAGATAATTATAGGATTCATTACAAATATAATACACTAATTAAGGCACTACTATGATTTGCGTCATAAAAAAAGACGTCAAGAAGGACGTCTCTATATTACATTTATTTTTTACACACCCCGTCACCGCCTTTGGCGGTGCCTCCCCTCTCAAGAGGGGAATTAATCTATTTTAAAACGATCATTTTCTTCACAGAAACAAAATCATCT
>JANPBV010000242.1:0-3331 GCA_031430615.1 Ignavibacteria bacterium
ACCGCAATGAAGGCAAATGCCTGTTACTTTATATTCATCAGTAAAGTTAACGGAAACAGAAATCCTTTCATCAAAAACATAACACTTACCTTCAAACAGTTTCCCTTTAACTATAGGGTCATGAGAGTAATTTACTATACCGCCATTCAACTGGTAAACATCTTTAAATCCCTGCTGTAATAAGTAACCTGAGAGTTTCTCACATCTTACACCGCCTGTACAATATGTCAAAACTTTTTTATCTTTAAATCGGCTGAAATCTTTTTCTACCCACTCAGGGAATTCTTTGAATGACCTTACCGGCGGTCTTATGGCATTTTTAAAATGTCCAAGGTCAAACTCGTAATCAGTTCTGCCATCAAGAATTATCACATCATCCTCCTGCA
Source organism: Ignavibacteria bacterium (assembly GCA_031430615.1). Lineage (GTDB taxonomy): Bacteria > Bacteroidota > Ignavibacteria > Tepidaquicellales > OLB5 > OLB5. The sequence goes on from JANPBV010000242.1 coordinate 387, forward strand.
TTTTCTCAAGCCATTCTTCAGGCTCAAGATGTTTACCTGATAATATGCCTGGATCAATATCTTCTGCCAGGCGGAATGTAACAAGCTCCTGTTTATATCTCACATGCATTTTTTTGAATACGTGACCATCAACTTCATCAATTTTGAACCATAAGTCATTGAATCTGGAATCAAGTCTCATGTGTTCCATGTATTTTTCAGTCTGGCTAAATGAACCGCTGCAAGTTCCATTAATACCCTCGGGAGAAATTAAGATTCTTCCTTTTAATCCAAGATCTCTGCAATAACCCAGATGTTCTTCGGCAAAGAATTCAGGGTTATCAATTTTGATATACTTGTAATATAGTAATACTCTGTACATAATATGCAAAATATTAAATATACATTGAATATAAAATGTAATCTTTTTTGATAAAATTTAAAAACAAGCTTTTTTAAAGATATTTATCATTGAATAGTGCTTTAAAATATTGCTATTTCTGTATACTTGCAATTATGGCTATATTATGATGGATTAATGTTATGAAAAAATAATGGTAGATAGCTGGTTTGAAAAATAAATATTATTTTTGAAGACAGGTAGGACTTGAAATAAATTTAAGTTTTATAATCTAAAACTTTATAATAAACATTTTCAATATTATGTGTCATAATATCAACAGTAAACTTCCTCAGCATCAATTCAACGCTTTTGTTTCCCATATCACGCCTCAATTTTTCATCACCGCACAAAAGCATTAATTTTTCCGATATTCCCTTCACATCTTTATCCTCAAGAACATATCCTGATACACCTTCAGTAACCATTGCAGGCATATCTCCAACGCGGGTAATTACCAGCGGCAGCTCTTGAGCTAATGCATGAAGCATTGCATAGGGGAAAGTCTCGCCGCCACCTTCAACAGAAGTATGCGCGTAAATATCAAATGCGGAATACATTGATTTAATATCCTTGCGGAAACCCGGAAACATTACTCTCTCACTAATTCCAAGTGTCACAGCCAATTCCTTTAGTGTTTTACTTAATTCACCATCACCAACAACCATCAGCCTGCTTTTGGGGTATGCCCTCATAACTTCAGGGTATGAACGAATTAAATATTCCTGCCCTTTGAATGGCACCATCCTTGCAACATTGCCAATTAATATTTCATCATCTTTTACCTCAAATTCATTGCGAATCCTTTTTCTGGTTTGAGGGTCTTTTTTATTCTGTTCAGGATCTAAACCTAAATGAATAAGTGTTATTTTCTTAGGATCAATTTTGTCTTCATTAACCAATAGTTCTCTTGTACATTCACCATCAACTATAAAATGATTAATGAGGAATTTATTCCTGTACCAATGAGTAAGGTTATGTGATATACTGTGAAAACTGTGATTTGTTGTTATGTGCGGAACTCCTGCAAGCTTCGAAGCAAATGCTCCCGCAGTTCTATCGTAATTAGTGTTTGAGTGAACTATATCAATACTATTTGCTTTTATAAAGCGACTTAGCTGACGGGAAATATTCCATACCTTACTTTTGCCTGAATGGTCTGGGTAATCAACCGGAAAAACATCAATGCCTTCTTCAATACATCTGCTGTAAATAAGATTATCATTCCTGCAGGAAACCCACACTTTATGTCCCCTTGACTTTAGCAGGTTGGCGAACTGGTACACAAAGAACTCACCTCCGCCGTAAATATCAAGCGCGTTTAAGAGTAATATATTAAGTTTTTTATTTTTCATTGATTTATATACAAAATTAACTGAATTATTGGATATTTTAAACGAGCAAATTTATACCATAACTATCACCTGTAAACCTGATAAATGTCAGTTCAAAATATAGTATAAATCATATGATATTATGACAAGACAGGTTAATTTAGTAGTGGTTAAAAATAATCCGTTCACATAATAACATAGAAAAACATAAAATTCAATAAAATGGAAACTATAAAATATAAAGATGTCAGCTCAAAAGAACTTGGTTTTGCGGCAAGAAGAGGGAAATATTATGATATAAATGATATATTGAAATCAGGACTGCCTTTAAAAGAAAATGAAGCAGAAAATTTTGAAAAGCTTGATGTTATATACAGGACGTTATGCGCAGTATTATTTAATTTTGTTCCAACAAGCGGACACCCGGGAGGCTCCATTTCTTCAGGCAGGTTTGTTTCTTCAATTTTATATAATATTTTAGATTTTGATATCAATGATCCGTTTCGTGATGATTCTGATCTGGTAGTGTACGCTGCCGGACATAAAGCTTTAGGACTTTATGCAATGTATGCCTTAAGAAATGAACTTGTAAGAGCATATAAACCGGAATTACTTCCTGATGAAAAATTCCAGATGAGACTTGAAGACTTATTGGGCTTTAGAAGAAATCCAGATAACGAACTTCCATTATTCCATAAATATAATGCCAAAGCCCTTGATGGTCACCCGACACCTGCAACCCCGCATGTTAAGATCGCTACAGGCGCAAGCGGTGTTGGTGATACAGCCGCATTTGGTCTGGCTTTAGGCGCAATAGATTATTTTGGTGAAAACGCTCCGCAAATTCACGTTATTGAAGGTGAAGGCGGAATGACACCGGGCAGAGTTGCCGAAGCATTAGCAGCAGCCAGCGCAATGAGGCTGCATAACATAAAATTTCATATTGATTTCAACCAGGCATCAATTGATTCAAACCGTGTTTGCCGTGAAGGTGAATTAAAAGGTGATTACGTTCAGTGGAACCCGATGGAACTTTGTTACCTGCATGATTTTAATGTGATATATGTTGATGACGGCAAAGATTTTAATAAAATAACAGCAGCGCAGTTATTCGCTAAGAGCTTAGATAATAAAATGCCAACAGCCATAGTTTACCGTACAGTTAAAGGCTGGAAGTACGGAATTGAAGGCAGGGCATCACACGGAGCAGGACATAAGATGAATTCCGAAGG
>JANPBV010000243.1:0-3406 GCA_031430615.1 Ignavibacteria bacterium
ACAGGTAATACTTGCTTTACAGACCATTGTTTCAAGGAACACTGACCCATATGAACCCATTGTAATTACAATTGGTAAAATTTCAGGTGGTACTATCAATAATGTAATACCTGATAAGGTTGAGCTTGCCGGTACAATAAGAACACTTAACTCAAAACTCAGGAAAAAGTCAATTCTGCTTATTGAAAGAACACTTAAAGGAATATGCCAGGCTGCGGGAGCAAAATATAAATTTTATATATCACCGGGTTACCCTGAATTAAATAATTATGTATATGAAACCGCTTTTGCTGAGAAGTCTGCAATGGAATTCTTAGGCAGAGAAAATATTTTTAAAGGCGAGCGTTTTATGTTCGCCGAAGATTTTGCATATTACTTAAAAAAATGCCCCGGCTCCTTTTACTGGATCGGGGCAGGAAATACTTCCGGCTTACACACTTCTACTTTAAACCTTGATGAAAAACTGATTCCACAGGGAGCCGCTTTTATGGCTTACCTCGCGTGGAAATACTTAAATACTCACTAACTCAGATTCAGCGAATTGAAAGATATAACACTGGAAAAAAAACTATACTACACCCTCCGGATTGCAGTTGCTATGTGTTTTATTGGTCACGGAGCATTTGGTATTATAACCAAACAAATATGGTGCAACTACTTTGCAGTGTTTGGTATAGGTGAAGTAATGGCTTACCGGCTTATGCCTGTTGTTGGTTCGTTTGATATTTTAATGGGAATTTTAATGCTTGTTTACCCTATGCGAATTATCCCCGGGTGGCTTGTAATATGGGGAATTGTAACAGCATTACTGCGCCCTCTTTCGCATGAACCCTTTGCTGAATTTATTGAACGCGCAGGTAATTTTGGAGTACCACTTGCAATATTATTGCTGTATGGCGGCAGTAAAAACATTAAAGGTTGGTTTACAAAAATAAAATCTGATATCACGGCTGATGAAGATACACTATACCGTGTAGCATTATGTTTAAGGATAACTGTTTTTCTATTATTGGCAGGACATGGGTGGCTGAATGTGATTCAAAAACAAGGACTTTTAAATCAATATTCATCATTAGGTATTTCAAACCCTGCATTAACTGCTCAATTTGTCGGAGTTTTTGAAATAATTGCAGCATTCACAATATTGATAAAACCGCTGCGGCAAATTCTAATTCCTTTATTATTATGGAAAGCGGTAAGTGAACTATTTTATCCTAAATATGAATTTTTTGAATGGGTTGAGCGTGGGGGCAGTTATGCCGCAATTTTTGCATTATGGCTTGTAACATATAAGACCACTGCACAAAACTATATATTTCAAAAATTCAAAAGATTACCCTCGGCATAAAACATTGTTTATTAAACATAAAAAAGCCCCGCCAGATATTTGGCGGAGCTTCGTTTTTTAAAGAAATAATGATAATATACTACTGAATTTTCTTCAGCTTTACCCTGCTGTAAATATCTGCACCAATTCGCTCACCCATTAAAACACCATTTTCACAGGCATTCCTGTAATGAATACCTCCATAGATCCTTGAATTTGAACATTCAACAGCAGCTTCATGGAATGTATTAAACATTCTGGGTGCCATGCCTATCCTTAAATGAGTTGTATCGGTAAACGATACTGTACCTAGTAACTTTGTCATTAAATAAGAACAAGTACCTGAACTTGTTGAGTGACCTGATGGATAATCAGGGAATGGTGGAGTAGGGACCAAAGGTGTCCAACCTGGTTCAATAAACCTTCTTATATAAGATTGTGGTCTTAAATAATTATAATAATATTTAGCATACCAACAGGAAATAAATGCGTCTCCCAGTGCAATACCTAAATATCCAAAAACTTCTGATGCTCTGTCAAGTGACATATTATCTCTAAGTATAACCTGATTCATAATAGAAACCCAATGACCCGGAGGTTGCGGTGTCAACTGCTTATCTCTCCAAAATAAAGCAATATCCCTTTGCTCTTGCGTTGGATTTGATCTTATATTTTTAATTTCAATTTGATCATTATAAAAAGCAGAACCAACAATAGTATCAAATAGATATGAAGGAGGTAATAAATTATGTGAAACACTTGTAACACCTAATGTTCTTAATGTTCCCCAATATGGTTCAACTGCTGTATCTCCCGGATTAATTGGTTCCCAATTCCATGGATGTTCAGAAGTTGATGGAGGATTATATGGTACACCTTTTATCCTGTAAAATCCATCCTGGTTTGCCCATTCTAAAATTCTATTGGCTATTGACTCACCATACAGAAGAGATCTTGAAATAACTGCCGAATCTTTTAAAGCATACCTTTGCTGTAACTGCTTTGCCGCCATATTGTTGATCATATTTTGTGCAGGTGTATATAATAGCCTGAATAAACCTCTCAACATTATGGGCATAGCGCCAGTAATAACAGTTGGCCAGTCATACTCATATATTGGATATGAAACAGGCATTGGAGGCATATCCTTTAACTGTCCGCTTAATGACCTGTTTAATGGCATTCCATTGACGGAACATTCATACAATGCTATTAACGAATATGAATAAACCCTGCCTGCCTGCGGGGGGTTATCTCGGCTTTCATCTGCAACAATTCTTGTAGCAACCCATAGCCAGTCAGTAGCAAACTTTGCATCATATGTAGATGCAAGCGGAGAAACAGGATTAGTAGCATTTGTAACAATTGTATCAGTCTCTCCGCAGCTGTAAAATATTACCGATGATATTACAGCGATAATAAATAATTTATAAATTTTATTCATTATTGAATTATTATTTAATTAATATCATTTTTTTAGTTTCAGAAAAATCGCCGGCCGTCATTTTATAATAATATATGCCGCTTGAAAGCTTTGATGTTATATTATCAGTTATATTTATGCTGTAATTTCCGGCAGTCTGGTAACCCGATACCAAAGATGCAATTTCTGTACCCAATAAGTTGTACAATTTTATGCTTACGTTTGTATTTTCGGGAACTGAATATTCAATTACGGTTGAAGGATTAAAAGGATTGGGATAATTTTGATACAGACTGAATTTTGTTGGGATTTGATTATTGTTAATATTTATCCCTATTACACCTGATTCAACAATTGTAATAGTTTGATTTGTATTTATGTTATTAACGGTATTTTTTATTCCGCTTGGGAATATTACTGATATAGAATCAATTACATTGGTTGTTCCAACCCCTATTGTCTGCACAAAACTATTTTGAGAGCAGTAACTTGAACCGCAGCTTGTACGCCTTACAAATCGATTACTTCCCCTATAAACATATATCAATGAACCAACAGCTTCTCTGTTACTCACAGTTCCCTGTAGTTTCACTTTTATCCATTTATTTGTTCCACCGCTGCTTTTCCATAATAAACATGGTTCAAAATCATTTAAA
>JANPBV010000244.1:0-10077 GCA_031430615.1 Ignavibacteria bacterium
AGTTAATAACGCTTTGCAAAAAATTTGAAAAACAGGGAGAAAAGATAAGGCTCTCAGGTAATGTGCCGCAGATACTTGCTGTATTTGACGGTAATACGGTTTTTATCAGTCTTTATGACGATAATGTACCAAGAAGCGAAAGATCGGATATAATAATTCACAATAAAAGGTTTGCAGGTTTTGTCACTGAAATGTTCGAGATTTATTGGGATAGGTCAGATAGTATTGAGTCATTTGCAAAAACATTAGTAAGTAAAAACAATTAACAAACTTGACTGGTTTTTCAGTCAAAACAATTATTAACAAACATTCATAAAAATTTATCTATTAGGGGGATAAAATCATGAAATCAGCAATAAAACTATTTGCAGCAGTATTCTTCATTTTAGCAGCAGTCAGGTTACTAGAAGCGCAAACAATGTATTCAGTTAGTGGAAAAGTAAGGTATGCAGATAATAATGAATTAGTTACATCAGGTGTTGTAAAGATATTTAATTCTCAGGGTATACTTGAAGCAACCACAACTATTAATCAAGAGGGTGATTGGATTATCGTTGCTGTAAAGGGATTGCTAGGTGGTGATGTTATCGGTATTCCTAATGATGAATGGGAGGATTTTATTCCTACAGGTTATCCTGATCAAATTAATCCGGCATTATTTACACATATTGATGTTACCGGCAATATGACAGGTGTTGATATTTATGTACAGCGTAGAATAGGTGGAATGAGACCGGGAGTTATAACTACAGCAAGCGGAATTGTTTTAAGTAATAATGTACCGGTAAGTGATGCTATAATATACGCAAAGCAGGGAAATGAATATGTTGGCTTTGGCATAACTAACGCTAAAGGTGAATATAAAATAAAAAATATTCCGGTTGGTGACTATATTTTAGTAGCGCATAAGGTCGGCAGTACATCTGATTCAAAACAGGTAACCTTGCTTGAAAATTCATCTAACAATTTTGAATTCTCCTTGACCTCAAAAACATCAGCTATAACAAACAATACGCCATATGAATTTGCGTTAGTGCAGAACTATCCAAATCCGTTTAACCCAAGTACTGTTATAAGTTATTCAGTTGCAAAAGATGGACCTGTAACGCTTAAGGTATTCAATAACATAGGTCAGCAGGTTGCAGAGCTTGTTAACCGAAACCAAACAGCGGGTATTTACAGTATTAATTTCAACGCTTCATCACTATCGAGCGGTGTATATTTCTACACATTAAGCTCAAATGAATTTACAGCAACAAAAAAATTTATTTTAGTAAAATAACAAAGTTATTTTACTACCTTGTTTCTAAGGTTAGTAAAATAACAAATTTATTTTAGCCTGCCTGATGCAGTCAGGAAATCCCGCTTTGCGGGACTGATAAAAAAGTTTGTAACTTTTAAAGATATCCCGCCTTTGGATAGATGATAATAAAAGCAGTATAAAATTAAGTCAGGAAAGTTGATAGCTTTCCTGACTTAATTTAGTAAATAAGTATTTCATATTGAGGGGGTTTCTTCGGAATATTCCGTAGGGAATTATGGAGTCTCTGTAATATTTGCAGAGACTCATTTTAAATGTATAGATGAATAATAAAATAAAATACGATATCCCTGTATCAGGTAAAGTAACAATCAAAATAGTAGATGATTTCGGAACCCCTATAGGCGTTATACTCAATAATCATAGTGAAGCGGGTTCTTACGAAGTTTCGCTTGATGAACAGATGCTAATGCCGGGGAAATATTATTATAAAGTTATCTTAAAGGATATAGGAAGTAACGGCACAAACGCTTCAAAGCCTGAAGGTGAAACAATAGCTTCGGGTCAGGTTAAAATAATGATTTAAAAAATCATCATGGGTTTGTCATATCTTTCCAGGACCTTATCCTCCATTTATCTTCAACAGAGTTCCGCGCTAGGTTCATATCAACAAAACCATAGAAATTTATTACATCATTAGGATTAAAATAAATTGAGAGGTTAAATCCTCTTTTTATATCCACCAAAAGAGAGTCGCCTTTCTGGTAAACTATGTTATTCCAAATCAGCCTAAGCTCCAGTGTATTGGTAAACAATCCTTCAGTAGTGCGCATATCAGTGGCTCTATCCCATGAAACTTCAACACCCAGGTCGTAATCACAGTACGAAAAGACAAAATCATTTTTTTTAAAAAAATAGGCTGCCCTTTTAAGACAGCCTCTTTTTATTACCGCTATGTCTCGTCCTGAACTGCTGCTTCGGCAGGCAGGCAAAAATAACTTCGTTATTTTATCAATATCATTTTATTTAATGCGGTATATGAACCTGCTGTTAATTTATAGAAATAAACACCGCTGCTTAAATTAGTTGCATTGAAATCAACTTCCCATATACCTGCTGTATATTCAGTATTAATTAATGATGAAACTTCTTTTCCATTAATATCATACACTATAAGATTAATTGTGCTGCCTGAAGTATTATTTGCAGGTAAATCAAACCTGATTTTGGTAACCGGGTTAAATGGATTCGGGTAATTTTGGTATAAATTAAATTTAACGGGAATTTCCTGTGTATTAACAATACCAACTAATGCGGTAGTAAAGAACCTGATCAGTGAAAATGCGCTTGTTCCTAATCCATTTGAAGCATTTGCTCTCCAGAAATATGTTATATTATTATTCAGAAAGCCGCCCGGAACAGTAAATGTTGAAGTGGCGAGATTATTTGTATTAATAATTGTAGTTGTAAAATTAACGTTACCTGATATTTGACATCCGTATGTTGAAGCTACTGCTACATCGCTCCAATCTAATACAGGAGTTGTTGAAATACCGCTTGCGCCATCAGGTGGTGATATTAGTGTAGGCGCAGCTGGTACTGAACCATAACCTGCAACATTTGATGCGGGTACATCGGTTCCTGCTGTTGAAAAATCACCTGCTGCGATTAAAACATTTGACCAAACTGTAATTGCATTAACTGTTGCTGCGCCACCGGTTATACCGTTTCCTAATGCAGAAAATTGAGTTCCATTCCATGAAGAGATTGCATTTCCTATACCTGTAAAAGAACCCCCAACTATTAAATTAGTTCCCTGTAGTCCAAAGGACTTTACCGCTCCATTTGTTCCTGAAAGGACTGAGTTCCAGTTTGTTCCTGTCCATCTTGCCAAATTATTTACAGTTACACCACCAATAGTTGAAAATGTTCCGCCAACATATAGCTGACTTGAATAAACAGCCAGACACAATACCCGATTATTATCTACACCACTACCCATGTTAGTATAAGTTCCGTTTGAATTGTACCTTACTATCCTGTTTGATGTAGCAAGCGGACCGGCAGATGTAAATTGTCCTCCAATAATTAGGTCGGCGCCAAAGACAGTTAAAGCAAATACTGTATTATTAACACCGTTTGGGGTACCCATTGAAAACCATTGAGTTCCGTTATAACCGGCAACCCTGTTGCAGTTAACACCTCCGGCAGTTGTAAACTTTCCGCCTATTCTTAGCGAATTAGCATAAACTGTAACAGCATATACGGTATCATTTGTGCCAAGACCTATAGAACTCCAGGCAGTTCCATTCCATGTCGCAACATTATTACCTGCGTTGTTAAAGGAACCTACTGCCACAAGCTGGTTATTATATATGGTCAATCCATACACAACACCATTTAATCCCGTGCCTAAAGAAGTCCATGCTGTTCCTGTCCATCTTGCTATGTTTATTCCGGGTGTTGTAAATTCTCCGGCAACTACTAGTTGACCGTTAAAAACAATTGACGCGTTAACTTTTCCGTTAGTGCCACTGCCAATTGCAGTCCATGTTTGTGAGAACGAACTTCCGACTAAAAAAATAAAAGAGAAAATTAATACCAAACCAATTTTTTTATTCTGTAGATTTAAATACATAAATCCTCCTATTTAATTTGATTCATTAAAATACTATAATATAAAGTGAAATTCAAATTATTTTTGGTGATACATCAAAAAAAAGCCAAAAAACAAGCAAAATATATGAATAAATGTATAAAATACCTATATTAGGGGATATCGTTTAATTATAGTGAGTTTTAACTATTTTAGTAATTATTTATATTACATATATTAATATTATTATTTTTTCATTTATAAGAATTTTTTAGAAATATGTTTATAACTAATGGCAATAAATTTCAATAAATTTACTATTAAAGCTCAGGAAGCGATGCAGGAAGCTGGCGAAATTGCTGCTAATTATTCAAATCAGCAAATTGAACCTCAGCATTTACTTGCAGCATTGATCCAAAATGATGAAAGCATTGCGGTTTCTCTAATTCGTAAAATTGGTCCTAATATTAATACATTACGTATTAAAGTTTCAGCATTAATTGATAAGCTTCCTAAAGTTTCCAATACTACTTCATCAAATCAATATCTATCTAATAATCTTCAAAAAGATCTGGATGAAGCAGTAATTATTGCCGGGGGGTTAAGAGATGAATATATCAGTATTGAACATTTGTTGATTGCAATTGCTGATGATAATCTGGAAGCGGGAAAATTATTGAAAGAGCAGGGAATTAACAAAGAATCGATATTCACTGCTTTAAAAGATGTACGGGGCAGCCAGAGAGTTACATCCCAGGCACCGGAGGAAACTTACCAGTCACTTAAAAAATACGGGAGAAATCTTAACCAGTTAGCAAGCCAGGGAAAGCTTGACCCTGTTATTGGAAGAGAAGATGAGATAAGAAGAGTATTACAGGTACTTTCAAGAAGGACTAAAAATAATCCTGTCTTAGTTGGTGAGCCCGGTGTAGGGAAAACCGCAATTGCCGAAGGTCTGGCATTCAGGATAGTAAACGGAGAAGTTCCTGATAATTTGAAATCAAAAACAGTAATAGCCCTTGATCTTGGAGCGTTAATTGCCGGAGCAAGTTACAGGGGACAGTTCGAAGAAAGATTAAAAGCGGTAATAAATGAAGTAAAGCAAAGCGATGGTCAGATAATATTATTTATTGATGAAATACATACATTAGTCGGCGCCGGTAAAACTGAAGGCGCTATGGATGCCGCTAATATTCTTAAGCCCGCGCTTGCCAGGGGAGAGCTTCATGCAATTGGAGCAACAACACTTGATGAATACAGGAAATATATTGAAAAAGACCCTGCGCTTGAGAGAAGATTTCAGCCTGTTTTGGTAGAAGAACCTGATGTTGAAGATACTATTTCAATACTTCGGGGATTAAAAGAGAAATATGAAGTGCATCATGGGGTAAGGATCACGGATTCTGCCATTATTTCCTCAGCAGCGCTTTCTCACAGATATATTTCCGATAGATTTCTTCCTGATAAAGCAATTGATCTGATTGATGAGGCAGCAAGTAAATTAAGAATTGAGATAGATTCAATGCCGGAAGAGCTTGATATAATTGAAAAGAAAATTAAACAGCTTGAAATAGAACGTGAAGCGCTGAAAAGGGAAATTTCTTCTTAATTTTTTTTCTTAATCTTCTTTTTTAATTTCTTTTTTTGTTTTTTTCTTCTCTTCAAGTATTGGCAATGTAAAGAAGAATGTTGTGCCTCTTCCAACTTCGGATTCAAACCATATCTTTCCGCCAAGTTTTTCTATTACTCTTTTGCATAATGCCAATCCTATTCCTGAACCCGGATATTTTCTATGGTCATGAAGTTTTTGGAATACTATAAATATCCTTTCACTGAACCATTGCTCAATACCAATTCCATTATCTTTTACAGCAAAAAGCCACATGCCGTCTTTTTTCTCAGCTGATATTGCTATTTCAGGTTTGTTTTCACCCTGATATTTTATCGCATTTGCTATCAGATTTTGGAAAACCTGTGTTATCTGTACGTAATTACCATAAATTTTTGGTAAAGTGAATTGAGTAATGTTAGCTTTACTTTCCTTAATTGATAATTCCAAATTAGCCTTTGCGTCTTTTATAGCAGAATTACAATCAACTTCTTCTTTAACAGCGCGCTCGGTTCCTACTCTGGAATACATAAGAAAATCAGTTATCAGCCTGTACATCCTTGTAACGCCTTCTTCGGCTGAATTTATTTGTTCTTCCATTTCAGCGCCAAGGCGTTTTTTATACTTTTTATTTAAGGTCTCAATGAAGTTTTGAATTGATCTTAACGGTTCCTGAAGATCATGTGATGCGGCATATGAAAATACATACAGCTCTTCATTGGATAGCGCAAGCTCTTCGGCATATCTTCTTAATTCCTCTTCAACCTGTTTCTTAAAAGTAATATCTCTTGATATTGCTGAAACCCTTGTGACTAACCCTGACTCTTCTCTGATAGGGGATAGTGTTAATGATACATCAATTTGACTTTTATCTTTTCTTTGACGTTTTGTTTCAAGTGATTCTATCCTTTCACCTTTTGATACTTTACCTAATAAATGCTTTAGTTCTTTTTCCTTAGAATCCGGTATAACGATTGAAATATTTCTTCCTATAGCGTCTTTTTCTGAATAACCATACAACATTTCAGCTCCTGGATTCCAGCTTTGGATCTGACCATCTATACTCATAGCGTAAATAGCATCACTGGAATTTAAAACTATTGAAGCTAACTGAGACTTTATATCTTCGTTCTTTTTCCTGTCAGTAATATCTCTTAATATTGTTATTACATGGGGTATAGAGTGATATAAAACTGGAGTTGAAGCTACACTTACATCTATATATGAACCATCAAGACGTTTGATAGAAATATCAATTGTCGGGACTTGTTTCATATACTTTACCATTTCTTCTACTCTTTTTGCAACTTTATCCCGGTATGAGTAATGTATCAGCTCATTTAAAGTTAATCCTATTACCTGTTCTTCTGATTCTGCGCCAAAGAGTGATAATCCGGCTTTGTTTACAAATAATAATTTACCGTCTCTGTGAATAGTTATCGTATCAGGTGATAGATTTACGGTGCTTCTTAACCTGTTAACATTATCCTGTAATTCTTCAATATCCTTTGTTAATCCGGTTATTTGCTCTTTTGATTCCTTAGCCCTTCTTCTTGAAAAAATTGCAAAAGCAAAGCCAAATAACATCAAAACAAATAAAAGCTCAACTATCCTGAAACCTTCGGTATCGGCTGCAATATTCCGCATCCATACAAAAAAATCAAGCATTGAAGCTGCTATTAAAATTATTATTATAACAGAAAATATTATAATAATATCTTTTAAGTCGCTGGAATCTTTGGTTTTTTTATTTGTTTCGTCTGTCAACTATTTCGCTTTTTAATTCTTTTCTGAGGTCAATTATCTCTTTAATCGTTCTGAAAATTATCGATGGTCTTGCTGCTGTTGAAACGCCATCAATTCTTGGCAGATGTTTAACTCCAAGCTCGGTAAATGAATAACCTAAAAGACCCGCCCGTATCATTATTTCAGCATCTATAAACGCGTCTTTTGTGTTTACTTTTATTTTCCTGAACAGGTCTGTTTTTATTATCTTAAAAGCGCAGTCAATATCTATATAATCTATATCAAATACAAACCTGAGCAGATAATTATACACAAAGCTCGTTAACTTTCTGTATGGAGAGTACTGCTTCTTTTTCCTGTAGCCCACAACCATATCGCTGAAGGGAAGCAAAGCAACGAATTTCTTAAGTTCCTCCAGATCAAACTGGTTATCACCATCTGTATAAAAAACATATTCAAACCTTGCGCTTGAAAATCCCTCCCAGAGTGTTGCCCCGTATCCTTTATTCTTTTCATGATGTACAACCTTTACTTTGGGATACTTTAAAGCAAGCTTATCCGCAACTTCTGCTGTATTATCAGGGCTGCCATCTTCAATTATTGTAACTTCGTAATCTTTTAACCCGAGTTCTTCTAATACTGCAACAGCTTTATCAACTACTTTACCTATGTTCTTTTCATCATAGTATGCCGGAAAAAAAACTGAAAGCCTGATATCTTTATTCGTTATCAAGAAAATATCTCCATGTATTTTTTAATCCTTCGTTAAAACTATAATCGGGTTTCCATTTTAAATATCTCTCAGCAAGCCTGTTATCAAGAATATTTGCTTTCACATCAAATTTTCTGGCAGGTAAATATTTTACATCAAATTCCAGTTTCAATACTTTTCTGAACCTTTCAAGAATTTGATTAATTGATAATCCCTTATTACTGCTTATGTTATAAATTCTGTTTTTTGATCTATCCTTAATTGCTTTGTAAATAGAACTTGCGCCATCTTTAATATAAAAATAATCCCTTATGACTTTCCCATCTCCCCATACTTCAATTGTCTCACCTTTTTTAATCTTATAGAGCAGGTGGGCAATCAATCCCTGTGTTAAAAATGGATTTTGTCTTTCTCCGTATGGATTAGCGAATCTTAATATCTTATAATCCAGACCCTTTAATATATTGTACAAATATAAATATTTTTCAATTGTAAGTTTAATAATACCGTATGAACTGATGGGGTCAGTCGGATGTTTTTCACTGATAGGCAGTTTTAATGGATTCCCGTAAATAGTACCGCCCGATGAAATAAAAATTACTCTTTTAACATTGAATTTTACGCACTTTTCAAATAAATGAAGTGATGATATCAAATTGCTTTCAACATCGTAAAAAGTATTCAAATTAGATGTTGCGGGAACTGTTGAGCTTACAAGGTGAACTACATAGTCCTTTCCTTTTAAAGCCTTGCTGATATCAACTTCATTATTAAAATCACCTTCAATAAAATCAATTTGATCAAGAATATGAGCAACATTCTTCTTCGAAGCATTCTGCTTATCAAAAACAGTTACAATGATGCCATTCTTTAACAGGTCCTCAGCAATATGAGAGCCAATAAATCCGCCGCCGCCAAATATTATACAACTTTCTTTCATGAAATAGTGATTATAACAGTATTAAAATAATTTCTCAAAAATAAAAGAACCGAATCTCTTATCTGTTGATACAATTTGCTTCATTAATTTATACTTTGCTGTATCCTGCAGTACTTCCATCTGCACATCATTTTTGAACTCAGGCCTGTAACCGTAATGCGATTCCCATATTACAAGCGATCCTTTTGGAGCTTCATTCAGGTTTTTCAGGTCAAGCTTTTTAAATGATGTTTGATTTTCTTTATACTGAGCAGAATAAAACATAATAAAAGTATGATTAGTAAGTTTTTCTTTACCTTTTGCTTCGGGCATAGTATCCAGAAATTCAGCCGTTTCTCTTACTGAAATATTTTCAGGTGAAAGTTTTTTTGGTTCTACCAAATACAGATGAATAGATGCAAGTATTACCAAAGAAATGCCCAGAGTACTTAAATATCTGGTTCTTGATTCATTCCATAACGCAATGGAGAGAATAAAAAATAATCCAATGAAGATAATTTTAGTATATTCTACTTTTTCTAATAGTACAAATCCATCTGATGCTTTTGAAAGGAACAGCAGTACAAGTACAGCAAATGTTCCGGTGATAAGGTAATTGCTGGTTTTAAACTTTTGAAATGATAAGTTATTCAGCCCAACAGCAGCAAAGAAGGCGCAAATGGGTGAAATATGGAGCAGGTAACGCCAGTTACCGGGGTTAGGTCCATCGCTTACCATAGTAAGCATCTGTATAATAAAGATAGAAATAAATATTATGTAGAACTCAGAATATTTCTTGAAATATTCTTTGATCTTTGAAGTATCGTTCAGGAATCCGAAGAACCCAAGCAGGAATAGTGATAAACAAATCGGTCCAACTATAAAAATATATACTTTAAAGTAGTGGAGCAGCCCCTGTGATTTATAATTTAAACCTGCAACAGATTTCATTTCAGTTAAAACAAAAAACATATCACCTGTCTTTATGAAGCCAAGTAAATTGTATAGTATAGGGAAAATAAATAAAGCCGCAGCATATAAATATTGTTTTTTTACGGCAAAAATTATAGCAAATACAATAAGCAGCAAAGCAATTTCCTGCCGGACCGTAAAAATGTAACCAAGCAGTAATGCGCTGAAGAGAAACTTTTCTTTTTTGTAAAGTATCAGGAATGTAACTATACAAAGCGCAGTGAATATTTCTGAATATGACCTGAACGATAAGTCAACAAAC
>JANPBV010000245.1:0-1983 GCA_031430615.1 Ignavibacteria bacterium
TAAACTAATTTTAAATCTTTTGGTTATCTCGTAGTATTCAGGCATATCAGTAAATGAATTATCAATTACAAATTTTTGCGCGTCACCAATAGCATGCAGCCTGCCTCTTATAATAGATGTATCATTTGTAACTGTTTGCCCGGCTTTGCGGAATAGGTGCTCAATTTTTTCTGTTTTGGAGTTTGATACAACAACAATTTCAACTCCTGCGCTGTTAAGCTTTTTTATTATTTCTCCGGCTGTATCAATTGGTTTTAACTTTCCTTCAAGTTTGAACTGTTTTGTTGATCTCATAAAACAGTCATTTGAAAATTCAGCAAGCGTTACATTTGATTTTTCAATAGCGTCTTTTATCTTAGCAAGCTCCTGTTTAAAATGTGAATATGACCTTTTGCTTGCAGCCCTGTTTATATAATCAAAGATCGCGTTGTTATCGCCAAACGGGTCTTCCTGGTAGTATGCTGAAATTTTCCTGTTGTTGAACCAGCCGTATTCGTATGGTGCGCTATCCATTTCCTTCCTGCACTCCTGCATAAGGGAATTAACATTTTTTGGGGTATCACCTCTTAGAGAAGCGATGCTTGTTATTATATAATTCCATACATAATCAGCTTCGGTATCCTGGTTTGTCCATACACCGTCAAAATCGGAGATTAATTTTACAATAGCCATTATTTACTTTTTAAATACAGGTTTAACTGTTATCTTCGGGGATTAATTTTTAATGCCAGGCAACAATTTACAAATTTACAATTAAACTTGAATTAATTTAATGCAAGAATCCGGTTCAAAAAAAGTATCCACAATTGTAATAGTAGCAGCACTGGGCTATTTTGTGGATATTTATGACCTGATATTATTCAGTATTGTCAGGATTTCCTCATTGAAATCTCTTGGTGTTGAAGGTGATTCCCTGCTTACAAGCGGCGTTTTTCTGCTTAATATGCAGATGGCTGGAATGTTAATAGGCGGTATCTTATGGGGAGTCTTAGGGGATAAGCGGGGAAGGATATCTGTGCTCTTTGGTTCTATTATATTGTATTCAGTTGCAAATATTTTGAACGGGTTTGTTATAGATGTAACGCAGTATGCGGTTTTAAGAGTAATAGCGGGTATAGGGTTAGCAGGTGAGCTTGGTGCAGGAATTACACTGGTAAGTGAAGTTATGTCAAAGGAATCAAGAGGTTATGGTACAACAATTGTTGCTTCTGTTGGAATATTAGGCGCAGTTGTTGCTGCTTTAGTTGCTGACCTGTTTGACTGGAGAACCGCTTATTTTGTTGGCGGGGGGCTGGGATTACTTCTTCTTTTTTTGAGGATTGGTGTTTACGAATCAGGTATGTTTAAGAACATTAAGAAAGAAGAAATTGGCAAAGGGCAGTTCCAGCATTTGTTCACAAACTGGAAAAGGTTTAAGAAATATGTAAAATGTATTCTCATAGGCGCGCCATTATGGTTTGTTGTAGGGATACTTATAACATTTTCTGATGCGTTTGCTAAGCAGCTTGGTGTGGATGGTATTGTTCCCGCAAAATCTATTTTGTTCTGTTATATCGGGCTTGCATTAGGCGACCTTCTTAGCGGTTACCTGAGCCAGTATTTTAAATCCAGAAAAAAAGTAATTTTTGCATTTATCCTTTCAACAAATATTTTGATAATAGTTTACCTGTTCTTTAATCATTTTGGCTCCTTCTATTTCTATTCAATTTGTTTAGCTTTAGGCATAAGCTGCGGTTATTGGGCAGTGTTTGTTACAAATGCCTCAGAGCAGTTTGGTACAAACCTAAGGGCAACTGTTACAACTACTGTGCCTAATTTCATAAGGGGAACCGTTGTTCCATTAACGCTGCTGTTTCAGTTCCTTAAAACACCGGTTGGGATAATTTATTCCGCTGCAATAGTTGCGGGAATTACGCTGATATTTGCATATATTTCTGCTGTAAAGCTTGAAGAAACATATGGTAAGGATCTTGATTACATTGA
>JANPBV010000246.1:0-3260 GCA_031430615.1 Ignavibacteria bacterium
AGGCGAGGCAAAGGTTGAAAACATATGATTCTGTATCCATCTGAGCTAACTTTCCTCACTCTGTTCGGCAAGTCAAGACTTCTCCTCACTGCGTTCGTTAAGTCAGGCGATGTTAAGTGAAAATATACAATAATCTACAAATATAGCAATAAATGGGAATAGAATAAACCGAGAAATTGAGTTACTTTTGTCTAACATGCGCCACGTGCAGCATCACACTGGTCAGCTTAATATGATACTCGGGCAGACCAGCCACGATTTACCTAAATTGGTATCGCAAACAAATGTTGAATTGTAATATTCAAAAAAATACAAATTCATTTACATTAAATAGTGTATAATAAAAAAAGCAGCCCTTCATATAAAAAGCTGCTTTTAAAAATCAAATAAATTATTTAACAAAAACACTACTGATTATAAAGCATTAATATAATTAAAAATTACCGGGGCAGCAACTGGCGCAATCAAATGCATATGGTCAACATAATACTGTGGTGTCGGGTAAGGAATATTAACATTACTCCCTTCAAAAAATGCAGACCATACATTTACCAACCCGTCATTTCTTCCATATGGCAAAAGCATCGGCCAGGTTTTACATACTATACCGTTCGCTATATCTTTATAATATGTTTCATTCCAAACCCAGTATGGACTTGTAAGTTTAAAGTGTCCGCCCATTTCACCTGCAAAACAATAATATTTATGTCTGTTTGCTATGTCGAAAGGATTTATCAGCAAATCTGTTATGAAGCGTCCGCCAATGGACATATTTCTTGGACCCGGCGAATTCAAACTTTGACTAAGATACGGTAGGAAATTCGCCAGGGCAGTTCCTGTGTGAGGTGTCCCCAAAGTTACAAGCTTTGTTATTTGTCCGCCGCTTGCAATATACGCGCGTGAAACCAAGCCCCCCATTGAGTGAGCAACTATAATAGGCTCAACCAGTCCTTTTGCTATAACAGAATCTTTTAAAATTCTTCCGTTTATCATAATTGAATCCTGCCAGTTATACTGAAATGCATATACATTGTGGCGGCTCTTAAAGCCCGCATCGAGATGAGTAAAGATTGAATCCCAATTAGATATTTGTCCTGTCATACCATGAACGAAAATAACAGGCGGACCTGTTGGATTAGGCGTTGTGAAAACGGTTTCAAAAATATATGCATTTGGCGCAGTAGTATCAAAACTTAGAAATTTATTCGCCGTTTTTAATAAAGCCACGCTAAAAGTATCAACAGGCGACATAACCGGATTTATAAAATGAAAACTGCCGTCAATTAAATCGCCAGATTTTGTCCCGGTAAATCCGAAATCATATACATTATTGGCAAAGTCACCATTAAATGAATATGTATTTCCGTTTACAGTTCCGCTTAAGGTTCCCGTATGTCTTGCATTAGAATCAATTATTTCCGCCGTGCCAATTACTGTTCCGCTGTTTTCTGTAAATGAAACACCATAATAGTGAGAAAGAGAAGAATCACTTCCTAATGGCAGTTCATAGTGTTGTTCAGTCGGCGTGTTTACTGAAGTGACCGGATCATCCTTGCAGCCCCATATAATAAAACTTATTAGTACAAATGATAATAATATTTTTTTCATTTGATATTTATTTTTATTTTAGACTAAATTTCCATGTGAGGTAAACTCTGACACTTTAAAACTAAAGTTATGCTTATGCAGAAAGTAAAATACTATAATCTATAAATATAGCGATAATTAGGAATAGAATAAATCGAGAAATTATGTTACTTTTGGGAAAAGAATTTATAAACGTTCTAAAGCATAATTAATGGATAACACACTCAAAACAGAATTATGGAAGCAGTTTGGCGCATCGCTGGATATGTTTGAAAATGCAATAGAAAAATGTCCAGAAAGTTTATGGGATGAAGAATCAAGATTCTGGTATATTACTTACCATACATTATTCTGGACAGATTATTATTTATCAACGGATCCTGTAAACTTTATTCCACCCGAACCCTATACTTTGGGAGAACTTGACCCGGCCGGAATATTTCCTGTTAGGACCTACACTAAAGAAGAAATGCTTTCATACTTGTCGCATTGTCGTGATAGATGCCGAAAGCTTCTGGAGGATTCAGACAGCTTCTTTAATTTACGGTGGACCACTCAATGGAGGGATTTCAGTATGTTTGAGATGCAGCTTTACAACATGCGGCATGTGCAGCATCATACGGGGCAGCTTAATATGTTACTTGGTAAACTTGATCATGATTTACCTATATGGGTATCGCAAACAAAGGTAGAGTTGTAAGTGCGTTGAGTGTTTAGAGTAAAGAGTGTATAGAGTAAAGAGTGTATCGTCTCGGCAAGAGTGGTTTTCTGGCAATAACACTGGCATATAGGAGAGCGCTTCGTGACCTTCCTGTGAAATATGAATAAACAGACAAGCCTAAATGTCACACAAATGATAAAAAAAGGGATGATAAAAATATCATCCCTTGAAAAGAAATTTAAAATTAAAAAAAATATTAATAACTAAATTCGTCTTTTGGCGGAAGCTTTGATTTTTCGACAGCATCAAGGAACAATATTATCCTGTGGTTAAGGCTATCCAAAAGTTCAATAACTATACCAAAACTTAAATAAAGCATTCCCGATACAATTGAAGAAAGAATGATAGCCCCACCAGCTACAATTTTTATCAGGTAAATTTGCTCCATGTATGGATTTGGAGCGCCTTTTAAACTGGCATAAAGACTCAATGCATCTGAAATAACATATATACCGGCAAGAATACCGATAAAAATTGTTACAAAGCCCAAAATCTTAAGTAATGTTTGCATTTATTATGCCTTTTAATTTACTTCTTACAAAGATAAGAAAAATTATTTAAATTTACTGTAATTTTGAATATTTAACTGCCTATTTATGAGATCCTTCCTTCCTCCCCTTCCCCCGCTATTGCGGATTAAGGCATAGCGCTCCGCGGTTTTAAGGCGTAGCCTCACTACGTTCGTCAGGATTAAATCAGTATTTATAAAATCCCTGTTTGGTTTTTCTTCCCAGCAGACCGGAATCAACCATTTTTTGCTGTATCGGACTTGGTTTATATTTCTGGTCATAAAAGAACGCTTCATAAACTGATTTCGTAACTGAAAGATTTACATCAATTCCAATTAAGTCCATAAGCTCAAACGGACCCATTGCGAAACCGCCTTCTTCTTTCATAACTTTATCAATATCACCGGCAGAAAGATTTGACGCCGTTTCGCCATCAGAATCAT
>JANPBV010000247.1:0-5445 GCA_031430615.1 Ignavibacteria bacterium
CCCGCTGTTTAAATACCTGATACTTGGTGTACTGCCCTTCGGCTTCCAGAACATACAGGGTGTTTTATTTACGGATATTGGCACGGTATGGAGCAATAACAAAACACTGCAATTCTTTGAAAAAGAGAACGGCAGTATAAAAACTAAGGACCTGTTAATTGGTATGGGAGTAGGCACAAGGTTATTCTTCCTCTACTTCCCGATGAAGTTTGATGTAGCATGGCAATACGATATGCAGCATTTCTCAAAACCCAAGTATTACATTTCCATCGGCGCGGACTTCTGAGATCAAGCCCAACGAGCTTGATCGAAACCTTGCTACACGAAGTGTAGAAAGGCCAAAGCCGCAAAAATGGTCCCCCTGACAGGGGGGAGAGATACAGAGGGGGTCTGGGCATAAATTTTTAAACTAAAGGGTGCGATAGCACCCTTTCTCATGTCTAATAAATAAGATATAAAAAAGGAGCTCCCCTGACAGAGCCCCTTTTAATATTTGTTGATTTGATACTGAAGCGTTTTTGAGAATTCTTATTTAACCAATATCATTTTCTTTGTATCGGTAAAATCATCTGCAGTGAGCCTGTAATAATAAACCCCGCTCGGATAATTTGAACCGTTAAAAACAGCTTCGTAAGTTCCGGCTCCCAGCTGTTCGTTTAAGAGTGTTACCACCAGCCTGCCTAAAATATCATACACTGCAAGCTTTGTAAAAGAGCTCTTGGGTAAAGTAAATATTACTTTTGTTTCAGGGTTAAACGGATTTGGATAGTTCTGGCTAAGCCCAAATTCTCCGGGCACCTCGCTTGAAATTATGCTCACTGATGTCATTTCTGATATCGGCCTCCTCCAGACTCCGCTGCCCCACGTTCCAGCAAAGAGATTACCTCCTGAGACCGCAAGGATATTAATATAAGTATTACCTAAACCTGTACTAACCTCGCTCCACGCGGTGCCGTTGTTGGAGGAATAAAAAACTCCCAGCCTGGTACCGGCGAAGAGATTTGTACCTGAGAATGCAAGTGAGAAAACATTCAAATTTGTTAAGCCTGCATTTACTGCACTCCAGCTTGTGCCGTTGTTGGTTGATAGAAACACGCCTCCGTTATAAGTTCCAACGAAGAGATTTGCGCCTGAAACAGTAAGAGCCTGCACAGAAGTATTCGTCAAACCATTATTTACAACACTCCAGCTTGTACCGTTGTTGGTTGATAGAAACACGCCGCCGTTAGCTGTCCCTGCAAATATATTTGCGCCTGAGGAAGTGAGTGCATAAACAATATTATCAGTCAATCCGGAATTGACCTGAGACCAGCTTGTACCATTGTTCGTCGATAGATACACGCCGCCACCAAAGGTCCCTGCAAAAAGATTGGAGCCCGATACAGCAAGGGAGCGCATATATTTATTCGTCAAACCTGTATTAACTGAATCCCAGGTTGTGCCGCTGTTAGTGGAAATAAATACGCCGCGTGCATCAATTCCTGCGAAAATATTAGTGCCGCTTGAAATAAGCGCATAACCAACATTATTCTGGCTTGTCATGCCGGAATTAACTGCTGCCCAGTTAGTGCCGTTAGTTGAAAGAAATATCCCTCCGCCAAAAGTTCCTGCAAAGATATTTGCACCCTGAACTGCCAGTGAATAGACATAAGTACTCGTCAGTCCGGAATTTACCTCAGCCCATAAAGCGCCGTTGTTGGTGGAGCGGAATGCGCCGCCGTGCTCTGTCCCTGCAAAAAGATTTGTGCCTGATACAGCAAGTGCCTGAACATTGGTGCTTGTCAAACCGGAATTAACTGCAGACCAGCTTGCGCCGTTGTTGGTTGATAGATACACACCGCCTGAAAATACTGTACTCACACGTAGGCCTGCAAAAAGATTCGCGCCAGATACAGCAAAGGTATAGACATAAGGAAATCCGGTGAAGCCGCTATTTGCCGCAGCCCAGCTTGTGCCGTTATTGGTGGATTTATATACACCATCACCGTGAGTCCCCACAAAAAGATCAGTACCAAGTGCACTTATCGCATAAATGGAATTAGTTATTAAGCCTGAGTTTGCCGATACCCAGCTTGTACCAAAGTTAGTTGAAAGAAATACTCCTCCCAGCGTTGCCGCAAAAAGATTTGTACCTGAAAACGTAAGTCCGTATATACTGTTATTTGTCAATCCGCTATTTACGAGCGTCCAGCTTGTGCCGTTGTTGGTGGATAGAAACACTCCGCCTCCGCTTCCAATAGTTCCTGCGAAAAGATTAGTGCCTGAAACAGCAAGTGAATAAACGAAAGGACTTACAATGCCTGAAGAAGCCGAGACCCAGCTTGTACCGTTGTTGGTGGTAAGATACACACCGCCTCCATGAGTACCGGCAAAAACATTCGTTCCTGATACCACTAGTGATCGTACATTAGTGTTGGTTAAACCTGATGAGGCAGCACTCCATGTTGTGCCATTGTTGGTGGATAAAAAGACACCGACATAAGTCCCTGCAAAAAGATTAGTGCCGCTTGCCGCTAAACACTCTATTCTGCCGCCATATGGACCGCTGGTTTGGATCCACTGTGAATTTGATACTTGTACAGAAAGAATACATAAATATATTAATAGAAATAAAGATTTAAAGCTCATTCTCATTTTCATTACGGGTTTCTCTTTTCTACCGGGCTACCGGTTAAAGTTGATTTTCTTAAATAACGCTGAATAGGTAATTTTGGTGTAATTTTATTTAATTACCCATATTCAAGATACCATAATCCGTGCTAATAATACCATCCTTTAGGATGATATTAGAGCTACACCTCTTTTATTGAAGAAATCCGCCCGTTAATACCCTTTGAAAGTTGCTGAAAGCTTTTGATGTTACTTTTAGTTTATGCTTCTCTTTGTGTCCCACGACTTTCCTTCCTCCCGCTACGCGGTTTTAAGGCGGTGCGCTTTTTGATAGTTGCTCTCTGTGTCCGTTGCCTGACTTTCGTTTTTTGAAAGTTGTTGAAAGCTTTTGATTTTGATTCATGTTTTTGCTTTCTTTGCGACTCTGCGTCTTTGCGGGAAAATCTTTTGATTTTGTTTTTAGTTTTGCTTCTATTGTTTATATTTGTAGTATAAATTTTAAAGAAATATGAAAAATCACATAAAATATTTTTACTTATCAACTGTATTAGTAATATCTGCGGTAATCCTGCTTTCATCATGCAATAAAGATCCTGAAGGATGGAAATATCCTGATATGACAAAGGTGCCGCCGGGCGCGCTTGGTGACTCCATCAAATACGGCAAGGAGCTTATCACAAAAACGGCTTTGCATATTGGACCTGAGGTAAGCGATATCAACAAGCGGTATGCAGGTAATAACCTTGCATGCTCAAACTGCCACATTGATGGCGGTACCAGGCCTAACGCGCTGGGCTTTGTTGGTGTTTACCTTTTCTATCCTGAATATGACGCAAGGGTAGATAGCAGTATATCCATACAGCAGCGTGTAAATGAGTGCATGAAAAGAAGCATGTACGGCAAGCCTATGCCCTTAGATAGCTATGAGATGAGATGTATAATATTATATTATAAATGGATAAGCCGGGAGGTAATTCCGCAGGTAGCAAAAGAATATTTGGGATTGCCTAAACTGCCTTATCTAAACAGGGCTGCCGATACATCAAAGGGCAGGAACGTATATGCAGATAAATGCATGACATGTCATGGGTACAATGGAGCGGGAAGCTATGTTAATGATACTCCGAAAAATGGATTTAACATACCCGCCGTTTGGGGAAGTGATTGCTATGATAACGGCGCCGGAATGTACAGGCTTATTACCTCGGCTGCGTTCATTAAATCCAAAATGCCATACAAGGATGCTGACTTAACCGATGAAGAAGCATGGGATGTTGCGGCTTATATAAATTCAATGCCCCGCCGTGATATGGATGGCTTAAGCAAAGATTTCCCTGACCTTAGCAAGAAACCCATTGACTGTCCCTACCCGCCATACGCGGATTCAATATCGCAATTTCAGCATAAGTATGGACCGTATGTGGGAATGGGTAAGTAAATTTCATTGAAATATATACCAAATTTCGTTCTTTTTAAAATAACATTTTTTGCGTATTTTTGTTTTTTATAACGATAAAGTTTTAAAGGACAGGTAGCTACTGCCAAAGGCAGTCAGGCTATCGGTAGAGCAATCCCGCAAGCGGGATGTGTCTCGGACTCATTAAAAATATCATAATTTACTAGTTTTATACCGGACAGGTAGCTCAGTCGGTAGAGCAACGGCCTGAAAAGCCGTGTGTCGCCGGTTCAATTCCGGCCCTGTCCACTTTTTTTTATTCAATTCCTTGCATTTTTCGGGATATAGCGTAGCCCGGTATCGCGCCTGCTTTGGGAGCAGGAGGTCGCAGGTTCGAATCCTGCTATCCCGACAGATTTAATAGCGACCGGAGGTCGTCCCGCAAGGCGGGACTATCCCGACAGAAAAAATTAAGGAGATATTCTCCTTTTTTTATTTCTACAATTTTACCCCCTAAACCACAAATTACACTTGAAAATATCGTATATTTCTACTTGATTTGTATACTATGAACGAAGTATCTACCCCAAAACTGATTATCTCATTCCTGACCAGATTTTTAGGCGCTTTCCTCATTATATTCTCATTAATGGCGGCTGTACAGGGATTTGTTTCACTCATTAATATTAATAAAGATGGTTCTACCGGCGTAAGGTATATCAGTGGGTCTGATAAGTCTGATTATCTTATCATTGTTTATATTTCAGAAAGCTATCCGGCGTATAATTCCGGCATGCAGACAGGAGATACATTAATAAAAATTAACGGCATTCCTGTTTCAGATCCGGCTGTACTTAACACTGATGTTAAGAGTAAAGAAATAGGAAACAAAGTTGTTTATACCATTCGCCATGGCACTCAGCTCAAAGATTATGAGTTTATACTTGCTCCACTGCTTCCGCTTGAAAAAATAATGGTGTTCATGTTCAGAACAGTACCGGTAATATTATTAATGGCTTATCTTTTAGTTGGTATGTGGGGTATTGTTAAGAGTCCGTATACAACCGAAACCATTTTAATAGCGCTGTTTTGTTTCTGCTTTGGATGCTTTATGTATGCAACTGTAAATGTTGGCGAGACATACGATACATTCATAAAAAAATACCTTTTCTTTGATACCCTGCGTGAATTTGTTACATATATAATGTGGCTGGGTCCAAGTTTCTGGGTATTGCTCTTTGCAACTTTCCCAAGGAGAAGCCGTATATATGAGAACAATAAATTTATTTCGCTATTATTCATTTTCCTGCTGCCTATTATAATTATTATCTCAACTGTTTTGAATATTAACAGCCGCGTAATAACGCTCATGGTTTTTTTACTTTTGTTCGTTCAGATGACAGTTGGAGTTATACTGCTATCAAAAAATCTTAAAAAAG
>JANPBV010000248.1:0-3431 GCA_031430615.1 Ignavibacteria bacterium
CAAGTTCAGTTTTTAATCTTTCGGTTTGCAAGTATGACGGTGGTTCTGTGATATATATTACAACTTCAGGAGGGAACAGAAACGTATGGGTGTATGATACTTTTGCAGGTGGAGGTTGGCTGAACAGGTTTACGGGCTTACCGGATATTCAATATGGTAAGGTTGCAGTTCATCCAAGGAATAATACTACTGCTTATGCATTGGTGGCAGTTCCTAACACATCTAAAGTGTTTAAAACGACAAACAGAGGAATTCAATGGACAGATGTGAGCGGGGATTTACAAACTGTTGCAGGTTCAGGAATTTTGGTAAGGGATTTAGTTCCGCATCCTGTTAATGATAATTTATTATACATTGGCACAAACTTTGGCTGCTGGAGAACTACCAATGCAGGCGTTAACTGGCACAGATGGAACCTTGCAATGCCTGTAGGTAATGATATAAGGGACATGGAATTTATTGATAGTGTGAACGCGAATAAGTTTTATGTTATTGCGGGAACTTATGGCAGGGGAGTATTGACAAGAGATGCTTTAAGTGATGACCCGTTTACCGGGATTCAGAATAACTCTCTTCCGGTTAAATATGCGCTTTACCAGAACTACCCAAATCCGTTTAATCCTTCAACAACAATTAAGTTTGACCTGCCTGTTAGTGATATTGTGAAAATAAAAGTATATGATATTATAGGAAGGGAAATAAGCGTTATAGTTAATGGTAAAATGGATGCAGGTACACATGAAATAAAATTTGATGCTTCTCTTCTGCCAAGTGGAGTTTATTTTTACCGCTTAGAAACACCAAGGATGATCGAAGTGAAGAAAATGGTTTTAGTGAAATAGTAAAGGCTTATTAATTATTTATTGCGGAAGGGCAGAGAGCTCTTCCGCTTTCTTTAACAGCCAGATTTTATTTATTAATGCGT
This sequence comes from Ignavibacteria bacterium, assembly GCA_031430615.1. GTDB lineage: Bacteria > Bacteroidota > Ignavibacteria > Tepidaquicellales > OLB5 > OLB5. Next base: position 926 of record JANPBV010000248.1, read on the forward strand.
GATTTTCTGAAATTTCTTTCTGTATTTTATTGAGGTCGAACTCTATATCCGGATTTGAGGTATTTTTTAGTACAAACAACTTTTTGCAATAATTGATAAAGTTATTAACCTGCTCGCGCACCTTATCATGAACTATTTTGTTGTTTAATATAAAATGCTTATACGTATCTATATGCGAATAAAATGGTTCAGTTTCATTTAGGTCATAATAAATTTTCAGTGTTAACGATTTAATATTGTGTTTAAATGCAAATTCCTCAGAGTTGACCTTAGAGAGCTCGCTAAGTGACTTCTCGTATTCCTTTTTCCAGTAAAAACTCAGCGCATTGCAAAAATGAAGGGTATCTTTGCGTAAGTCTTCTTTCACGTCATGTATATATTCTGCAATAAATTTTTCTACCCATTCAAACTCACCTGCTTCAAAGCCGGTGGCTGTTAAGCTTATAAAAAAAATATTTGATATATAGTCAACTATTCCTACATGTGTTCCTTTCTCAACAGACTGCTTATATAATAAAAACTGCTCTTTAACAAATTCAGCATTTCCTTCGGTAACTTTGCTGTAACAGTAGTTTTCCAGAACAGTTTGAATATTTTTTCTCTCAGGGCGGCTTATTATATCAAAGTTCTTTTCAAGAAAATCCTTAAGAGGGTAAAAATATTTTTCCTCATGTGTCTGAAGGAGCTTGTATGAAAAATAGGCGGCCTGTATATGAGGGATCTCAAGATACCGTTTACCTTTATTTATAAAAAAGGTGTCTATTTCATCTGTAAAATTAAATGTAAAACTGAAATTTGAAATGTGAGACTGCCTGGTAAGCATATAAATGTTGTAGTAAAGAATTTTTATCAGGAAGCCGGCAGTTATCAGGTCAGATGTTTCCTGGAAAAGCTGGTTTTCCCTTAAATAGGTATCTTCCGTTTCTTTCAGAAAGAAACTATAGAGCCTGTTCACCTCTGTTTTTTTATCATAATAAAATTCATCTTTAACCGGGCTTTGTTCAACAATCTTTAATGTTTTTTCCTTTTGTTTCAAAAAACGGTTCTGAAGATTTCTATTCTTAAGCTCTTCAAGTAGAAATATATCTTTTCTGAAATCACTGGATTTTAGTTTTTTTATTATTAAAAATTCTTCTGCAAGGCATAACAGGTCTGATATTATATTTCTCATCAGGGCGTCATTGTATTTTTTACCCGGATATAAATGTGCGAATACTTTTTCTTTTTCCAGCTCAGGCTTATCATATTCGGGATGAAAACCTCCAACATAGTCCGTCAGCTTTTCAAGCACTTTTTCCTTATTGAAAAAAGGTGAGCAGGCAAAGTCTCTAAAGCTTTTGATTTCGCTGCTGCTGAATGTTTTAAGCAGCGCAATTAGTTTCGATTTTTGCATTTTCTTTTTACATGAAGGTGACAAAATAACAATAAAATCCCTTAAAACATACATAAAATAAACATTTCATTCGAATCATATCCTGCATTTTAAGATATTTTTCTTTGTAGAGACCACACTTTGTAAACTATATTTGAACAATTCAGAAAATTTACAAAAGGAGGGAAAAAATGAAAACGTTAATATTACTTTCAATTATCGCCATTATTGCTGCTGTTTCTGATGGATGTCAGGATAGAGAAAGCCAGCGGAAGCCAGTTTACAGGAGTCTGTACCTGAAGCAGCATAATTTAACCGGCCGGTATTGCGTGTATAAAGTATTTGAAACATGGGAGAAGAAAACTGTAATTGATACAATATGTGTTTATTGCGGGCCGCAGGAAGACTATGGTTTTGATTCAATTCCCAGGTATTGTTTTAATCCGGAAGATTACAGATTTATATGGGACCAGAAATTCAACCCGGAAGATACCTCTTTGACATGGAAGCCGCTATTCCTTGAGAAGATTCAAAACCAGGCAAATGGCTACGAATGGTATGAGCAGGGATGTACAACATGTCCGAATGGCAAAAGGAAATATATCAGAACATATTATGGTGATGAAAACTAATAAAAATAAAAGGAGAAACTTAAAATGTTAAACAAAGTGAAATCCGCCTGGCGCGGTAAAACATTTATTTTACTTTCAATCGCAATCTTCAGCATCAATTCGCTTTTGTTCAGCCAGCAATGGGTTCAAACTGCGGGCACTCCCGAAGGCGGAGGAATAACGGATATGGTTGTTACTTCAAACGGTACAATTGTAGTTACCTGTGCAAACTATAACTACCCTTCCGGTCAGTTGGGCGGGGTAAGGCATTCAACAAATGGTGGAACTAATTGGGTGAATGATTTCCAGCATTATACTGCAAGAACACTTGCGTTAGGGCAAAATGACTTCGTATTTGCCAGCTCATGGAATTATCCAACCACCGCTGAAGGACTTTATGTCTCGACTAATCAAGGGATAACATGGACTACTTACAGATATCTGGTAGGAGCAAACAATAATATTTTCTCTATACTGGTAAGGGATAATAATCAAACCGTATTTATAGGCACTCGCACGGGAG
>JANPBV010000249.1:0-2146 GCA_031430615.1 Ignavibacteria bacterium
AACAGGATTGAACATTCACATAGCATGGTCAGATAGCCGTAATAATGATGATTATGAGATCTATTATAAACGTTCTATTGATGGAGGACTAAACTGGGAGGCAGATACCAGGCTCACAAGTAGTATAGGGGTATCTGAAGTTCCATCTATAACCTGTTCAGGAGCTGAAGTTCATATTGCGTGGGCAGATCTTCGTAATTTTATTAACGATGTGTATTACAAACGCTCTTCAGATAACGGTGTCACATGGAACGCAGATACAAGGTTAACAACAAATGCTAACGTTATGAATCCTTCAGTTTATCTATCAGGCGCAATAGTACATCTTACCTGGCATACCATTACAGGTTCGGAGATATATTATCAACGGTCTATCAATAGCGGCAGTAGTTGGGAATTGAGTGAACAATTATCCGGTTCATTCAGCGGCGCTTATCAACCAAATATTACAGCAACAGGTAGTTTTGCTCAGGTTATCTGGCACGATGTAAGACACGGCAGTACAAATTCAGAGATATATTCCAAACGAAATCCAACAGGTAATACAATTGGTATAGTTAGTATAAGCTCTGAAGTCCCAGGTGCATATTCTCTTTCACAAAATTATCCAAATCCGTTTAATCCAACAACGAATATACATTTTGCAATTCCAAGATCATCTTTTGTAAAGCTAATAGTGTATGATATGCTTGGAAGAGAAGTTGAAACACTGGTAAATGAAAATCTAAGCGCAGGCACTTATAATGCTGACTGGAATGCGGGAAAATATTCGAGTGGGGTGTATTATTATAAACTTGAAACAGATAGATTTACAGAAACAAAGAAAATGATTTTGGTAAAATAGAAAACAGTTAAATTTACTACAAAAGGCGGTTGTAAACAGCCTTTTGTAGTAATAAATTCTTAGCCTTCTCAAGTATCCATTCTTTAAGAATAAAATATTCAGAGCTCTCGATTTTCTTTATGAATTCATATGCACTGTCGGGTTTTTCACCGAATTTAATTTTTAATAATTCAGATATTGCGTTTATAAATTTAATATTTCTGTTTTTCTGCTTTTCACCAATACTTGAATTATTATTGATATAGTGTCTGTAAGCATCTATCATAGCATAAAGTTCATCTGCGTAACACAGTTCATAATATATCATAACCATAAGATTTTTAGCGTTTAATTTCATTACAAGTTTATCCGGATTGCTTTTAGATAAATGGGACAATGAATTTTCAAAATTTCCTTTTTCAAATTCAAGCATTGCTAGAGAATAATTCAGTATTTCTATTTTTGTTTCCGGCTCAAGATAAATTTTATATTTGGAAATAAATTCCTCAGTCCATCTGTATTCTTTTAAATATGCAGAATTACGGACAATACCTGTAAAAAGAAAGGAATTTATGTATTTTTGGTCACCCAGTAAATTATCGCCTTTAAAGAACAACTTTGAAATAGTAAAAAGATGTTTTCTGAATTCAATTTCTCCTTTATAAATTCTATTGAGGCAATGATTAAACAAAGAAATAAAAATATTATTTTGAAACATTGAAGGTAATTTATCCTCGAATTTTTTACTGCAATTCATCAGTTCTAAAAAATACTTCTCTTCTTCGGTTTCACTGAGTTTTACCATATTATAATAGATCGAGACCATAGGTTTATCCTGAAAATTATTTACATTAAGGTAATTGAATAATTCATCATAAAACCACATCTGGTATTTGATATTATAAATACTTGAAAAAGTTATAAGTCTGTGAAATATCAAAAGAGCGACAGAGGCAAAATATTCAATGAATTCATTGAGTTCATCCTGGTATTTTTCAATACTTCCTTTTTCTTTCTCATCATTTCTAAAAGCATTCAATTTACTGGTGTATTTAAATTTGGCTTCATAAAATTCAATACTATGTTTACTGTTTTTTAGCAATAACTCAAAACTTTTAGATTTTTTTCTAAATAAGTCAGTCAGATGTTTATCGTATAGTTTGTAAAGCATCTTAACATTATAATCCAGTTCGTTTTCCTTAAAGGTTGATACGGCTATGTAGTCCAAAACAAGTTTTGTAAAAAGAGAGATCACTTTTCTCATTAAAACATTACTGTACTTTTTCCCCGGATATATCTGTTTAAAGATCTTTTCTTCGCTCA
>JANPBV010000250.1:0-2767 GCA_031430615.1 Ignavibacteria bacterium
GGGCAACGGGCACGGGAGCTGACCTTGCAAAACCACTTGCAGTGCCAATGATTGGCGGAGTTGTTACATCTGCAATTCATGTTTTATTTGTAACGCCAAGAATATTTGTTATGATAAAGGTTTATCTGAATAAAAAAGGTAAGCTTCACAAATCAGCTATGGCAAAGTTTATGGTGCATTAAATTTCTATTCATCCGATTAACTGCGTAGGCAGTCACGGCTCAGAGTCATCAGATGAATGTTATAACAAAAAAGCCCAAATCTTGCGATTTAGGCTTTTTTTTTGGAGTGCACTGACTGTGTCAGTGTATGCATCAACACAGTTGATGCAATCCAAAGAAAATCATAATTTCTCAAGTCATCATTTAAAAAAGCCAAAAATCTTTTTGTCATATGTTCAACAAAAAAGCCTAAATATTACTATTTAGGCTTGTGGGCAGTGAGGGATTCGAACCCCCGACATCCTGCTTGTAAGGCAGGCGCTCTGAACCAGCTGAGCTAACCGCCCTTTACTTTTGGTAAAGTCTTACAAAATTACAGCTTTTTTTGGTATCTTCAAGTCAGTTTTTTTGCAGATTTTTGCTCTCACGCCACATTAATATCCCACCTAGCAAAAACAAAATTGCTGAAAGATAGAATGTAAATTGTATCTCAAATATTCTCATTACAGCGTATCCTAAAGCCGGACTGAATACACCCCTAACGCCAGTTAATGTAATATGCACCGCCTGGTAATTTGATACTTCGCTCTTTGGAGCGTAAAATATTGAGCTTAGTGACCAAGCAATAGTAACTCCGCTCATAGCAAAACCGAATATGAAGAACGATATATAAACGGTTATATCAGTATTTGTGATAAGCCCGATACCTGCAAAATACTTTGCCGAAACAAGCGTTAAAGGGAATAATGCCAGTATGCTGAAAACATACGCGCAGAATTTTGTTGGATTCCCTGTGCCGTGATACCTGCCCATTAGCGGAGTAAACAAAATAAGCGCTGAGTGAAATATCAGCCCTTTGGCAAATGATATTGGGGCATATGAAAGCTTTAAATCATCAACAAGGAAAACAGGTATGACAGGGGAGAGTACCATGAAAGCCATTCCATACAAAAAGAAATATGCTTCAAATCTTAAAAATGGTTTATTCTCCGTAAAAATTCTAAGCGTATTCCTGATAGGTAATATCGCAATATCTTTAACAAGCCTGAGGTTGTAATGAGTTTTAGTTGATCTTTCTTTATCTTTGCCCTTATAATCATCACCGCTGAGGTTAATCATCTTGGCTAAGCTCCAATACACAAGTATGCCAAATATTCCGGCTATTGGAAAGATAATCTTGTAGATGTTACCGTTTATATCCAGGAAATATCCTGTTACTGTAGTTACAATAACTATAAATATAGTTTGCAAAGATGAAGCGTAAGAGTACAGTTTGCTTCTGTTAACATCAGAATAGTTATGTTTGAAAACGATATTCCATGTCGGCAGGAGCAGGGAATCAAGGTACGCACCAACCGCTATGCATAATATATAATAAACCGGACTTCCGAATAAAGGTAAAATTATCAGGAATAATTTTGCTGTTACGCCAATTATTAGGATAGTCTTAGACCTGTTTCTTGAACGGTTAACAAGCTCGCTGCCGTAAATTGAAAAAAGGAATGCGGAGCTGACAAGTAAAGTTAATATCATTACCTCAAAATCACTGCCACCAAGAGTTTTCTTTAAGATAACATCCTGCAGCAGAATAATTCCTATAGCAATCCCACTAAAAACCTGTGATATTAAATGAAGTATAAAGGTCTTTTTTTCAAGTGCATGAAGGTTTACAACCCTGTACGGGCCGGAACTTTTATTATCCAATCTTATTTTATGGGTATCAGTTTATATTAATTAATATCAATACTAAATATTACTTAATTCAGGGAATTCATTATGATTGATGGTAATATTAATTTTATCCCCGTACTTTTCTGATAAGTAATTCTTCAGTTTTTCGGCAGAATAAATCGAGCGGTGCTGCCCGCCTGTACATCCAAAGCTGAACATTAGGTTCAGGAAATCCCTGTGCAGGTAATTATCAATGGCAGCGCTTGAAATAGAATATACATTTTTCAGGAATTCCTGCATAACATCATTCTTATCAAGGAAACTGATAACTGCTTTATCTTTACCTGTAAGCGCTTTAAATGATTCTTCTCTTCCCGGATTATAAATAAAACGGCAGTCAAATACAAAACCTCCGCCGTTTGAAGTATTATCTTGAGGGATACCGCTTTTTTTGTAGCTGAATGAACTTATCTTTACGTTGAGCATAATTTATCTAAATGTAGAGCGGGAGACGGGACTCGAACCCGCGACATTTTGCTTGGGAAGCAAACATTCTACCACTGAATTACTCCCGCTGATTTACAAAAATACCAAAATTTTGAACTCTTTACAATTTATTATATTATATATTTGTCATAGCTTTAAATAAGGATTATTTGTAATATTGAAACAATTGTTATTCCCGTAATTAATCTTTTTTCTTTTATGTCTAAAAATAGAATTGCTGTAGTTGAAGATGAAGGTATAGTAGCAATGGATATCAGTAAATGCCTTACCTCGCTTGGTTATGAAGTAGTGTTTGTCTCTGACTCGGGTGAAAAAGTACTGGAGCTGTTTGAAAATGCCAAACCTGACCTGATCTTAATGGATGTAGAACTAAAAGGTAAGCTAAACGGACTTGAAACAGCTAAAATTCTAAAAGAAAAATATAGTGT
>JANPBV010000251.1:0-12635 GCA_031430615.1 Ignavibacteria bacterium
CCGGAATTACCCGGGTTAATAGCTGCATCTGTCTGGATGAAGTTTTCAATTGCATATCCGCCACCATTGATACCAATATTCCGCCCTAGCGCGCTAATAATACCTGCAGTAACTGTATAGTTTAAGCCCAATGGATTACCAATTGCCAGAACCCACTCACCTACCTGGATATTATCTGAATTACCAAAAGACATTACTGGCAAATCATTAGCTTCTATTTTTATAACAGCAAGATCAGTGTTCTCATCAAGTCCTATTACTTTACCTTCAAATTCTCTTTTATCTGTAAGAACAACTTTTATACCATGCTCGCCTGCGCCTTTTACAACATGGTTATTTGTTACTATATAACCATCTTTAGAAATAATAACACCTGAACCGCTTCCCATTTCAGGACCCTGGTCAGGCATCTGTCCATCAGGACCGAAGAAAAACTTGAACGGGTCGTTCTGGTCAGGCTGATGAGGATTAGTATTTTCCTGTTTCTTTGGAGTTGTTTTTACTTCAATGTAAACAACTGTTGGCGTTACTGTTTTGCTTATCTCAATAAATCCGTCATTTAAGCTTTTTAAATTCGGATTAACTGTGATAGGCGGTGTTGTGTTGAACTCTATCTGTGAATCAGAGCGCACAACCTTAACTCCGCTGAAATTAGCTATCAGCACAGCGCCGAAGATTATTGAAAGCAGCACTACAAACCCTGCTGCTATTATTGATTTTTTAGGCATATTATTTTCCTCTCCTTGTTTCTTTTTTTTATTTACTGCTTATATAATAGTAAGAATGTACTCTATATTATTATTTCTCCTGTGATGATATTTATATTAAAACATTTCATTGGAATTAAAAACTCTTTTTGAATTTGAAAAACCCGCATCTGCGATATGGTTTCTTAAATAATTTTCAAAAAATTTCTCCATCGCTGATTCCTGTGATTTAGAGATATTAAGGCTCATAAATGAATTAAAGTTCCCCCCGTCATCAAGAGCTTCCATCGTCTTAACATCACCGGCATTGAATCTGTTTTCGTAAAAATATTGATTTTGTAAATTATTATCAATATTATTCGTTCCCGGTAAATCACCTAAATCAACCTTAAATCCAAGCAGGTTCAGCAATCTGAATTCAAAGTTAAATAACACATTTACATAGTTTTTAGTTGCAGCATCCAATAATTGCATCGATTCTGCCAATAAATTGAATATTTGAACATTTTCCTGATATTCTTCTGTGGTTCTGTTAACAAGCTCAACCATCCTGTAACCAAACTGCATTTTATCAAAGTCATCATAAATATTGCCGATAGATCTGAATTGATCTGCGCCTGATACCAGGTGCAGAGTGCGGTTTTCCTTATAATAGAACATTATATTCAGCATCGCCATTGATTGCAACGCGCCTCCCCACTTTGTCTTTGTGCTTCTTACCCCTTTTGCAATGCCTTTTAACTTGCCATGAGAGCGGGTATAAAATGTTATTATCTTACTGGTTTCCCTGTAATTGTTACATCTTAAAATAATCGCTTCTGTTTTTATTATTGGCATTAAATGTTCAACTTATTCTAATACTTTAAACTTAAACTTCTTCTTCGTTTTCACTTCTTAAAGTTTGCACGTATGCCTGGAACAAATGTTTCAGCGCTCCAAAATTATACGGCGGGTAATGAATTTTATATTCCGTGACAATTGCCGTTACCAGTTCATTTGGCACCAGATCAAATGCGGGATTCAGAACATTAATATTACCTGATGTTACCCTCTCACCATTCACTCTTGTAACTTCATCGGGACTTCGTTCTTCAATTTCTATTTTATCGCCCGATTCAATTTCAAAATCAATTGTGCTTCCCGGTGCTGCAACATAAAACGGTATTTTATGATATGCGCAATTTACTGCAAGTGAATAACTGCCTACTTTATTTACAACATCACCATTTAAAGCAATTCTATCTGCCCCAATTATTACGCAATCTATCTGCTCTTCTCTCATTAGGTTTGCTGCCATTGAGTCAATTATAAGATCAAAATCTATTCCGTTCTTCTCAAGCTCATAAGCTGTAAGCCTTGAGCCTTGAAGCAGAGGACGCGTTTCATCAACATAAACAAATACATCCTTACCCTGCTGGTGTGCTGTATAGATAATACCAAGCGCTGTTCCAATACCGCCTGTTGCAAGCTCACCTGCGTTGCAGTGCGTTAATATACTCATTTTTCCGCCAATCAGATCAGCGCCATTGACACCAATTCTTTTGCACATTTCAGCATCTTCATCAAATATTGCATCGGCTTCTCTTAAGAGCAGGTCTTCGATTTCAATAAAATCCTTAACTTGATTTTCTTCAAAAACCTTCGTCATTCTATCGAGGGAATAGAAAAGATTTTTGGCTGTGGGGCGTGATATTCTAAGGGTTTCTGTTACCTTATAAAAGTGTATCTCAAAATTTTTCCTGTTATCGGTATCGTAATGATGCACTCCCATTACAACACCGTATGCTGCCGCTATGCCAATTAAAGGGGCTCCCCTTATTTTAAGCAATGAAATTGCTTCGGCAACATCCTTATAACTCTTCGTCTTCTGATACTTCTCCTTTAATGGAAGAAGAGTCTGGTCTAAGAAAATAAGCTCGTGTTTGTTTGTATATTCAAGCTTATCTATCATGTATTATTTTAATGATTATAATTCAACCGGTTCAAAAGTTGAGAACCTTGTGAATTCATTAAACCTGTCTTTAATTACCAATTGAGAAAGATCACGTGTACCATCAAGTGAGAATTTTTCGACGCAAAATGATGCGATAGTGCTGCCGTATATAACGGCACGCTTCATATTCTCAAAAGATATATCATCAGTCTTTGCAAGATAACCTATGAATCCGCCTGCAAAACTATCTCCCGCGCCTGTGGGGTCATAAATTGATTCAAGCGGGTAAGCCGGCGCGCTGAATAGCTCATTTTCGTAAAACATTAATGCTCCGTGCTCGCCTTTTTTTATTATAACTATCTTTGGTCCATAGCCCTGTATCTTTTTTGCTGCTTTGAATAGGTTGGCTTCTTTTGATATCTCACGCGCTTCGGAATCATTAATAATAAAAACATTTATGTGTTTCAGCACTTCAAGTAATGCATCATAAGCGCCATCTATCCAGAAGTTCATTGTATCTGCAACAACTAATTTAGGGTTTTGCATCTGAAGAAAAACTTTTTTCTGCAGATCAGGATGAATATTACCAAGGCAGAGATACTGGCTCTTTTTGAAACTTTCGGGAACAACAGGATCAAAATCAGCAAACACATTAAGCTCGGTAACTAAGCTTTCTCTTGAATTGAGGTCATAATCATATTTACCATGCCAGTGAAATGTTTTCCCCTCTTCCTTTATCTGCAATCCTTCGAGATCAATTTCCCGCTCTTCAAAATACTCAAGTTCTTTTTTCGGGAAGTCACCGCCTACAACTCCAACCAGCCTGACAGGCTGTGTGAAATAAGATGCGGCTACCGAAATAAAGGTTGCAGAACCCCCAAGTGTTCTTTCAGCTTTTCCGAACGGGGTTTCAATTGTATCAAGCGCAAGTGAGCCAACTACAAGTAAAGACATTAATTCTCCTTTTTCTGAATTTATCGTTCCCTAATATTATAGTGGGAAATCCTGTATCCTGCAAAATTAACATTCCATCTTATGAAATGAAAGAAATTAATTTTTGCCGAAAATGTGCTTGAATATAAATTAAATTTGATATAATACACTTTGTAAAATAAATTAGACTAATTTATCAGTCGTTTCATTAACATTACCCTTATAATAAATCTCACTTTTTTGCAGTATTGTATAGTTTTTACAATTAGTATAATTTACCGTATAAATAGTAGTAATATTAAAATATTGCTTTTAAAGAGATAAAAAATTATTTTCAATATTGTTAAAGGGAAAAAGTAATGAAAAGTAAAATATTTGGATTATCAGTCTTTATCTTTCTTTTTATAGTTTATTCAGGCTGCAATTCAGCTATCTATGAAATAGTAGAAGTTGAAGAGCCCGTTGAAATAAAAGAAGAAGTAAAGCCTCCGGTGAGTGAAATAAAAGAGGACCCAAAACCTCCTGAAAATAAATTCAGTGAAAAGCAGGTAGTATCCAGGACTTATGTAATACAAATTGGCGCATTTAATGATGAAGAGAATGCTGAAAAGTATTCTAATACAGCAAAAACAAAGCTTACCGGGCATGAAATCACATTAAAAAATATTGAAGGGCTCTATAAAATAAGGCTTGGGAGCTTTATAAATAAAGAAGATGCCTTAAATTACTTAAATATAGCAAAAGATGCGGGTTTTTCTGATTCTTTTGTAGTTGAGCTCACTTACCTGAAGCAGGAAATTAAGTAATTATTATTACTTGAATTTAAAGATTATTTTAAATAATTTGCGGAATCAATCACAGTACATATAGATTAAATTTTATATTCTAAAATTTTAGTAGGGAATACACTGGTTATGAAATTAAGAAATTTCTGTATAGCATTATTATTATCTATGCTACCTTATATTATTGGGTGCGGTTCAGGCTCTTATAATATAGAAAAGGGAGACTATAAGGATACAACTCAATATAAATCAACCGGCGCCAAACTAAAAGATTTTTACAAGATACAAACACCACCGAAGTTCACATTACAGATATCAGGCGGTTTAAATCTTGGAATGGCTGAACTTTCCTCAAATTATCTGAATGTATTTGATTCAGCTGATTTTTCAGGAGGAAAGAACTTTGGAGTAAAAAACGGATATGGCATAATGCTTATTGGTAAAATCCCGTTGCACAAAGCAGGTAATGTACGCCTTAATGTTTCAGCTAATTTTAACAGGTTTAAAAGCAGTTTCCTAGCTGAGAGTTCAAATTTTGGCGATGTCAGCTATAATGTACTTGCTTTTGGTGTAGGTATCGAAAATTCATTCAATCCAAGTTTCCGTTTAAAACCATATATTGCCGGTGAATTACAGGCAAACCTTATTTCAGGTGAGGCAAATATTAAGAGTACCACTACAACCAATACAAGAACAGTTAAAATTACAAATTCTTTCAGAATAGGCTATATGATATATGGTGGACTTGAGTATATGTTCTCTAACCAGGTTGGCGTTAATTTTGGAATAAAATTAACAAATTCCAACCAGGTTTTAAAAGAAACCAAGGAAAGCAGTAACCCTGATGAAGTTTCATTAAGAGATAAAAAAGATGATACAGGTGAAATTGAATTTGGTGGTTTTAAAAACTTCATTTTTACTTCATTTTATATGGGTATGAATTTCTATTTCGGTGTTAAAGATATAGTGTATAAGTTTAAAAAATAACAATAACTATTATGAATAGTAAATACGATATCAGAATTATATTTGCAATAATGATCTTTTCGGTTTCATCGGGTATTTTTGCCCAGAATACCGAAATAAAAAGATATATGATTGTAAGGAGCACTCCAACATACACAATAAACCTGAACCTTGATTACAACCAGTCTGTACTGGAGTTATCAGGAGCATACAATGATGATTACCAGTCAGTGAATGTATATGACGGGGAAACATTTGGAGCCGATAAAGGTTATGGAGCAAGCATACTTTCTAAAATAACACTGAATGAAAGAGGCAGTTTCCGGTTCACACAATCATTAACTTACAACAGGATCTTATCCTATACATTTGGCGATAAAACAACTGTTGCTGATAACGGAAAAGCAAACTATAACTGCTTTACCGGCGGACTTGGACTTGAATACAATTTTACTCCTGCTCACAGATTTAAGATATATATGGGAGCCGAATTAAACGCAAGTATGATAAACGGTGATTTAAGCGTTTGGTTTGAAAATCGCGGCGTAGGCACTCCTTATACAGAATCATACAAAGTTACCAATAGCTTAAGAATGGGATATGGATTTATGTTCGGTTCTGAATACCTGGTTAACGAAAGTTTTGGGCTGAATCTTGGTGTAAGACTTATAAATGCTAATGCATTCTTAAAAGAAGCAAAAGGCACAAATACAGATACTGAATTTAAGCTTCGTGACGATATTGACCCGACTTTGAAATTTGCGGGTAATAACAAAAAGAGTTTTTCGTTTTATTCAATTATGGGTGGGGTAAACTTTTATTTTGGAGTAAAAGAAAAAAGATATAAGTTAAACTAAGATATAAAGCATATTGAAAAAAAGTTAGCTGAATTTGTTACTTCAGCTAACTTTTTTTATTTATACCCATTTCGTAAAAATTTCTAATTCATAACTACTTTATTTCTAATCAGTTATAGATTTTTTTTAAATTAACCCTTTACTAGTCTTGTTTTTTTTAAGATTATGGCTTATATTGACTTAGAAAAATATGCTGAAATTCGTAAAAATATTTAGTTTGATCTTTTTGGTTTTTCCGGCTATTTATTTTACCGCATGCTCCTCTGGTGAATATGATATTGAGGAATACCAGGTAGATTACACGGAAAAAACCGTAAAAACCGATACTATTAAAAAAGTTGTGCTTAATGATGACAGTATTAAAATTGATAAGAACAATAAAGATAATATTAAAGATAACACGAAAGAAACCTACACTTATATAGTTCAAATAGGCGCGTTTTCGATGCCTTCAAACTTCGAAAGGTTTCTTGAATCCGCTAAACAGATACTTGGTAATGATGTTTATTCTGAGCAATCAGGTAATTTACTTAAAGTAAGGATAGGGAAATACGGTAACCGCGCTGAAGCGATAAAATTTGTCGAGTTTGTCAGATCTAAAGGCTATACAGATGCTTTTGTAGTTACTAAAAAGAACTGAAAATTGAATGAGAATAAGTAAGATATACATAATACTGTTTCTTATCTTAAATGTTTCAATATCATTTTCACAGGATGATACAAAAACCATTACAAAAAAGGATACTTCGTACAATTCTATTGCTACTTCCAAGATCATTAATATGTTAAAAAACGGTAAAGCTCCTGTAGTTACTCTGCAGCTAAGCTTTACTTATAATATAGGTCATTTGGATCTTGCCGCCAACGAAAATACTTCATTCAGAAAAGATGATTTTATTGCGGGCGCTAACTTTGGAACAAGGTATGGTTACGGCGCATTACTTATCGGAAAAATTGCTCTGCATAAAGCAGGTAATGTTAGATTGAATGTAACAGCCGGCTACAACAGGTTCTTAAGTAACTTTGTTATAGCTGAATCTCCAGAAGGAAAAGTAAGCTATAATGTCTTTTCAGGCGGGCTGGGTATAGAAAATAATTTTACTCCCCAAAAGAAATTCAAACCTTATATAGGTTTTGATATTGTTGCAAGCATGATTGGCGGTAACGCGGTATTAGCTACCGATTCTACTGACTTCAATCTTAAGATAAAAAACTCTGTGCGTTTTGGAGTAAGCTTTAACTTTGGGTTTGAATATGCATTGAATAATAAAGTAGGTTTAAACCTGGGATATAAATTAACACACGCAAATGTTATAGGTAAGCAGTCAAAAGTATCTTCATCACTCACAGAAACTTACCTTAATGATGATAAAATAACCACAAGTGAATATATCCCGTTTGCGGGATGGAAACAATTTCTTTACAGCTCGTTTTACGCGGGTTTCAATTTTTATTTTGGCTTGAAGAATAAAAAATAGGTGAAGAATAAGAAATAACTAAATGCGGAATTTTTTAAATAAAATATTAGTTTCTTTATTCACAATTAGCGCGCTCTTTTGCTCGGAGCTATTCGCGCAGGATACAAGTATCACTATAAAGTATGATACTGTAAAAATACAAAAGACAAAAACAATTACAATTGTAACCGTCAGAACTCTGCCTAAATTCATTCTGCATTTTAGCGGTGGGTTGAATACCGGGGCTATGGAGCTGACAAGCCATAACGGAGGTTTTAACAGAGATGATTTTTTTACAGGAAAGAACTTTGGAGCTAGAAATGGTTTTGGTTTTAATTTAACCGGGAAACTTCCATTAGGCAAAAAAGGACAATTCTGGCTTGATATCATTACAGGTTTTGACCACTTCCAGAGTGATATTTTTGCAAAGAATACTGAAGAAGGAAAAGTTTATTATAATTCGATTAATGGCGGTGTAGGTATAGAGTATAACTTTACACCAACCCATAAGGTAAAATATTTCTTTGGCGTAAACCCGCTTATTAGTTTAATTTCAGGTAAAGCGGAAATAATCAATCCGGATAACAACAGGGTTGAAATTAAAATAAAAAATAGTTTAAGAATCGGTTACCAGGCATTCTTCGGGCTTGAATATGCTTTCCAAAAGAATTTTGGCGTTAATCTTGGCTTAAGGTTTACACACGCAAACCTTTTGCTGAAGAAAACAGAAGCTCCGTCACAGGATGAAACTGTGGTTCCGCCAATATCAATTGTTGGTTTAAATGACGATGCATCTTTTGAACCTGTTGAATTTGCCGGCTGGAAACAGTTCGCATATTTCAGCGCAAGTGTTGGCTTAAGTTATTTCTTTGGAGTAAAGGAAGTACGATATAAAGTACCCGAAAAGTAAAGTATAAATTATAATTAAAAAAACCCCGCTATCAAACGGGGTTTTTTTTATACTGTAAATTTCAGATTATTTCTTCTTTACAAATTTCTTCTTGAATATATGTTTTAAGGCATCATCAAGTTTTTCCACACTGATTATTTCGAGTCCCTTTTTAATTTTATCTGATATTTCCTTTAGGTCTTTTTCGTTATCCTTTGGTATGAGTACCTTCTTAATGCCGCTTCTTTGCGCTGCAAGAAGCTTTTCATTCAAGCCGCCAATTGGCAGTATCTCTCCCCGAAGCGTTATCTCGCCTGTCATAGCAACATCACTGCGCGTTGGATTTCCTGTTAACGCTGATATCATCGCAATTGTCATTGTAATTCC
This sequence comes from Ignavibacteria bacterium, assembly GCA_031430615.1. Lineage (GTDB taxonomy): Bacteria > Bacteroidota > Ignavibacteria > Tepidaquicellales > OLB5 > OLB5. The sequence goes on from JANPBV010000251.1 coordinate 8,915, forward strand.
TGCTGAGGGACCGTCTTTTGGTATCCCGCCTTCGGGTATATGTATATGAATTTCTTTGCCATTAAAGAAGTTACCTGCCAAACCGAATTTCTTTGAGTTACTCCTTATAAAAGTAAACCCGGCTAATGCTGATTCCTTCATTACATCACCTAATTGTCCGGTTAGGGTAAGCTTTTCTTTCCCCGGCATTACTGATACTTCAATATCGAGTATATCACCACCCATAGAGGTCCACGCCAAGCCAACTGCATTACCAACTTTATCATCTTTATCAGCCTGTTTTTCTTTAAACTTTGGTACGCCAAGGTACTTTTCAATAAGCTCTGAATTTACATCAAGCGTTTTTTTCTTTTTCTCTACAGCGCCATTGGATTTTATCTTATGCAGAACTATCTCTTTTGTTATCTTCCTCATTAGTGAAGCTATTTCACGCTCAAGATTTCTTACACCTGCTTCACGGGTATATTCATTAATTATTTTTTTAATTGATGAATCAGGAATTATAACTTCATCGCTGGTTAAGCCATGCTCGGTTAATAGTTTTGCTACAATGTGTCGTTTAGCGATTTCAAGTTTTTCATGCTCTAAATATCCCGGCATCTGGATAATTTCCATCCTGTCCTGCAAAGGCAGCGGTATCTGGTACTGTACATTAGCAGTTGTTATGAATAGCACACGTGAAAGATCATAATCAACATCTAAATAATGATCATTAAACGTATTGTTCTGCTCCGGGTCTAAAGCTTCTAAGAGCGCGCTTGCAGGGTCACCGCGGAAATCCATTCCCATCTTATCAATTTCATCCATAAGTATCACGGGGTTGCTTGTCCCCGCTTTTCTCATGGATTGAATTATTTTACCAGGCATTGAACCGATATATGTCCTTCTGTGTCCCCTTATTTCAGCTTCATCACGCACGCCGCCAAGCGATATCCTAACGAATTTTCTGTCTAATGCCTTTGCAATTGATTTACCAAGTGAAGTTTTTCCAACTCCGGGCGGTCCGACAAGGCATAATATCTGCGCCCTTGCTTTTACTTCCGGTTGGTTCTTCTTACCTTTATTAATTGTTTCAAGGTTATTAAGTATTGCAATATGCTCTAAGATTCTTTCCTTTGGTTTTTCCAGTCCAAAGTGATCTTCATCCAGAATTTCCTTTGCATGCTCAATGTTCAGGTTATCTTTTGTAAAGATCTTCCATGGCACACTTACCATCCAGTCAAGGAAATTCCTTGAAACCGTCGCCTCGGGTGACATCTGGGGAATTTTCTTCAGCTTCTGGAATTCTTCCATTGCTTTATCCTTAACATCCTTCGGCATTTTTGACTTCTGAATTCCATCTTTAAGCTTCTGGAAATCAGGGTCGGTTTCTTCTTCATCATTCATCTCATCCTGAAGTATCCTTATCTGCTCCTGTACTATGAATCTTCTCTGGTTCTTCTGCATGCTCTGGTTTATCTTCGTCTCAATATCCTTTTCAACTTTAAATATCTCAATTTCAGAGCTTAATATATTTATCAACTCATAGTACTGCTCAACAAGCGTAGTAAGCTCAAGCAATTGTTGTTTGCGGTCAATTGAAACAAGTATAGTTGAAGCTATATAATATAGCTTTCTATCCGGTTCTTTAATATTTTCATAAGCCATCAGTGATTCCTGCGCTACTCCCCTGTGATTTGTCACATAATCATTAAATAATTTTGTAGCCTGCCTGATAAGAGCATTGAGTTCAACATTTTCTTCAATAGGAGGAAAGATATATTCAATATCAGCTTCAATGAATTTATCCTTATGGAATTTTTTTACCTTTGCCTGCGCGATACCATCAACAAGTACCTTAATCAGATTATTTGGCAGCTTAATGACTTGCAGAATTTTAGCAACCGTTCCGTATTCATAAAGATTATTAATTTCTGCTTCTTCTGTTTTATGATCTTTCTGAGTTATGAGCAGTACATATTTTTCTTTATCCAGAGCAAAATTAATTGCGCTTATGGTTGATTCCCTTCCTGCTAAAATTGGATACATCATGTACGGAAATATGACAATATCTCTTAAAGGTACTATAGGAAGAAAAACTGGTAACTCAGATTTACTTTCAATCTTTGTTTCCGGTTTTACTTCAGGAATTGTTTCCTGGTTTGTTTCGGGTAATTCTGTGATTTCTTTAAATTCATTCATAATATTACAAAAATAGTTCAATATTTGTGGAGATACAATTCAATCATTTTTCATAAAAGAAGTAATAAAAATATACTATTTAGCTAAATTTCTATAAAATATTAACATTTCCCTTTATATTTTCCTCATTTTTCAATAATTTTGCATTATGCATATCCAAAACATTGTATTTATAGTACTCTTTCTCGCTGCGCTATCTCTGTTTACATATAACCTGTTAAGGATCCGTTCATACCTTATGCTTGGGCGGAGCGAAAACCGTTTTAGTGATGTTGGCAAAAGAATTTGGAAAGTGCTTGGAATTGGTATCGGGCAGGCAAAAATTTTCCGTGACCCGGTCGCAGGTACCATGCATGCAATGATATTCTGGGGATTTTTGGTATTGATAACGGCTGTAATGGAAGCCTTTATCCAGGGATTTTACTCAGGCTTTTCTCTGGGAATGCTTGGAAAGGTATCGCAGGTTTTCTTTGCATCCCAGGACCTGTTTGGACTGCTTGTAATACTTTCTGTTATATATGCATTATTCAGAAGATATGTACTGCGCCCAAAACGCCTGCAGGGTGATGGCAATACTAACGCAGATGCAACATTTATCCTCTGTCTGATAATGGGCGTTATGCTTACCATGTATGGCGTAAATGCAACAAAAGCTTTTGTTCACCCTGAATATATTTCTTATTACAAAGCGCATTTTATAGCTTCACACTTAACTTCATTATTTGCAGGTAAAGAAATTGCATTTTATAATATTTTCTGGTGGGGTCACATAGTAGTTATCCTTACATTTATGAATTACCTCCCCTACTCAAAACATTTTCATATTGTAACATCACTGCCTAATGTTTACCTTTCAAAAATTGGACCGCAGACATTAGATACTGAAGAAATTGATTTTGAAAAAGAGAGCGTTTTCCTGGGAGCAGGTGATATTGAGCAGCTTACATGGAAGGAAATGTTTGATGGTTATGCCTGTACGGAGTGCGGAAGGTGTACGGCTGTTTGTCCCGCAAACTTAACCGGTAAACCGCTTTCACCACGTAAAATTATTATGGATATCCGGGAACGAACTTCCGAGAAGGCTCCACTGCTTGTTAATAAACAGGAAATATCCACGGAAATTGAAAACAAAAAACTTGTATCAGAGCATTATATAACAGATGCAGAACTTTGGGCATGTACAAGCTGTATGGCATGCGTACAGGAGTGTCCCGTAAATATTGAGCATGTTAACCCAATTGTAGATATGAGGCGTTTCCTTGTGCAGAGTGAATCACGCTTCCCCGAAGAATTAATGACAGTGTTTGGCAATATGGAAAATAACGGCGCGCCGTGGGCTTATCCTCAATCAGATAGACTCAAATGGACAGAAAATATGGATATCACTGTTCCAGTAGCATCTGAGAAACATGAATTCGATGTTCTTTATTGGGTAGGCTGTGCAGGTTCATTTGACGCAAGGTATCAGAATGTAACACGCTCTGTAGCAAAATTGCTTGATAAGGCTAATGTAAATTATGCGGTTTTAGGAACTGAAGAA
>JANPBV010000252.1:0-4293 GCA_031430615.1 Ignavibacteria bacterium
AACGGGTTCATAATGTGTTATTTATTGGTAATATCAGTTTAAATTTGGTGCCTTCTTTAAATATACTTTCTACTGTTATACTGCCATTATGCTGTCTTATAATATTATAAGAAACCGATAAACCTAACCCTGTTCCTTTCCCGGTTTCTTTAGAGGTATAAAATGGATCAAAAATTTGATTTAAATCAGATTCTTTTATTCCTATACCGCTATCTTCAAAAATAATTTCCACTTCATTGTTAATTTTGGCAATACTGATCTTAATATAATCAGTTCTTTCCTGATCACTTTTTCTTCTTTCTGTAATTGCATCGATACTGTTTAATAATAAATTAACAAATACCTGTTCTAAGTGATGCAGACTTCCTGTAATATAGAAATTAGGGCTATTATAAAATTTATTTAATTCAATCCTTTCTTTTTCAAGCCTGTGACCTACTAATATTAAAGATTTTTCAATTAGATCATACAAATCTGTTTTTTGAAATACTAGTTGTTCTTTTCTGCTGAAATTCAACAATTCTCTGATAACCTTTTCTATTACATCAGCAGCATCCTTCATTAATTTTATATATTTTGCATTTTGCTCTGTATTTGAAGGATCTTTTTCCATTCTTTTTAAGCAGTTTTGAATACCGGAAACCGGATTATTTATTTCGTGTGCCAATCCTGATACCAATGTGCCAATTGATGCGAGTTTTTCTGATTGAATAAGAGAAGTTTCAGCATGTTTTAGTTCAGTATATGTTTTTTCAAGTCTTTCAAGCATATTATTGAACTTTTCGGCTAACAGATCAATTTCGTCTTCTGCTTTAAACAAAAAACCAAATTTAAATAATGACCTGTTTCTAATGCTGAATCTGCTGAATTCATTATTACCTAATTGCTCAAGGTCTATCCTATCTGCACTATTGCTTATCGCCTTTACAGGATTGGTAATTATGTAACTGAAAACAAATGCTCCGAAAATTCCTAAGATCAAAAATACTCCTACCATAACTAATAGAGTATAAATAGTTTGATTAACCTTGTTGCGAATATTTATTTCTGATATGCCGAGACGAACATTACCAACAGATGCATCAAGAATCGGAACTGCGATATCTTTGATGATGAGCTCTTTCTGCTCTTTACTTGTTATCAGCACTGCACTATAACCTGCAGAATCGCTCAATTTATTAGCGTTCAGTAATTCAACCGGAACACCATTGCTGAAAGTATGCGCTACCACCCTGTTATTTCTGGATATAAAAATATATTTAATATTTTCATCTGATTTCAATAAATCATCAACAGATTTTTGTATTGCCAGATAATCATCATACATGAGTGGTTCAACAGAATTTGAAGCAATATTTTTAGCGATAAATATGCCTCTGGCTTCCAATTCCGAATCTAAATTTTGATAAACGTTATTCCATATCAAATAAACGTTTATACTGCCAAAAAATGCAACGATAAAAACAATAGCAATTGTGAACTTCCAAAATAGGGGTATTTTGACTGACTTCATTGTGAAACGTACTTTTTCATGTTTTCGATCTCGAGATAATCTTTTTCATTACCTTCCGTAAATTTTTCAATAAGCAATTTCTCAATGATCTTTATGCCTGTTGAATCATTATTGAGCTCAAAAAAAGCAGTCTTAATCTTATTTTTCAACTCGCCTGGAAGTTCTTTTGAACAAACTATTGGCGGTATTCCAAAATCCTGTGACTTTTCAATAACTAAAATATTTTCTACTCTTTCCGGGTAATTTTTGAGTAAATACTCATAAATTAATCCATCAATGCTTGCGCCATCAACTGTTCCTTTTGAAACAAGATATATTGAATAATCATGAGCATAAGTATTTATGATTCTGCTGAAAAATGTTTCCGGTTTGAAACCGAGATCGTTTAATCTCTTTACTGCGTATAACTTTCCAGAATTAGAGAGCGGATCAGTGAAAGCGAACGATTTTCCTTTTAACTCGTTAAATTGTTTAATTCCGGAACTTTCATTTACAATAATATAGGATTGGTAAAATGGTTTGCCGTTAGTTACTGGTACAGCCAACAAATCAAATTTTGATCTTTCATCAACATACGCACCAGAACATATAAATGCAAAATCAACCTGGTTTGCTACAAGCATTTCATTAACTTCTTTGTATGTCTTTCTTTGTTTTAACAGTATTTTTATGCCGATCTTTTTTGAGATATAATTTATCAAATCTACGTAATAATGAAATGTCTCTTTAGGGGAAATCATTGAAGACACAGCAACATATAATATTTTTTCTCCGGTTAAACTATCATTTAGTTTTGATACTTCCCCGTTAAAATCTATTTCTATGGTTTTGCCGGTATTATTGCATCCATTATATAAAGTTACAAAACCACTTATTAAAATAAGTTTTATTATTGAATTTATATATTTCATCTTATACAAACTTAGTCATACTAAATATCATTCAAAATGATTTTTATCATAAAAGATTGAACAATTTTAAAGTATTAATAATTAATAAATTGCGAAAAAACATATAATTTAATGATACAAATCATATTTCACATATTTTGCAATAGCTATATTTCGTTAAACAACGAAATGATATTATGCTAAAACATCAAACAAACCTATTTAAAGCACTTTCTGATCCTAACAGATTGAGGATCATCAAAATGCTTCAGATAAAGCCGCTTTGTGTATGCGAGATTACGGATATTCTTGGACTTGCCGCTTCAACTGTATCAAATCACTTAAACATATTGAAAAAAGCCGGATTCATTGAAGACTATAAAGACGGAAAGTGGATAAATTATAGTCTAAGTAAAAATATAAACAAACCTGAGATATCTTCATTAATGACAAGCATGCATTTTGTTCTGGAAGATGATGAAGTTATAAAAAGTGACCGCATCAAACTGGGATTTGTAGATAGAATAGAAATATGTAAGAGATAAATCGTAAATTAAAACATTTTATACTTTACAATTATTAGCACAATTTTATGTTTGACTGGCTGCAATATATTTCTGATTGGTTAGTATATAATATAATTGGCTTAAGTGTACAAAGTCATTTAGGTTCAGCTCTTAACTTTTTCATATACGATACAATTAAAATACTTATCTTACTTTTCATAATTACTTTCATTATGGGAATTGTTAACTCATATTTCCCAATTGAAAGGATCCGGAATTTCCTTTCACGAAACAAACTATATGGTTTGGAATATCTCTTCGCATCAATTTTTGGAGCAGTTACGCCTTTTTGTTCGTGTTCATCCGTTCCGCTATTCATTGGTTTTGTAAAGGGCGGGATACCTTTAGGGGTTACATTTTCCTTTTTGGTCACATCCCCGTTAATTAACGAAGTTGCCGTAGCTATATTCATTGGAACATTTGGGCTCAAGGTAACTGTAATTTACGTTATAAGCGGAATATTGCTTGGGGTGATCAGCGGAATGGTTCTTGGTAAACTTAAACTTGAATACCTGCTTACTGACTGGGTAAAAAAAGTGTGGCAGGATGCTGAGAAAGAAAATGAAAAATTCAGAACTGAAAAGCTCTCATTTGTTAAACGCATCCCGTTTATTTTTAATGACGCATGGGGAATTATTAAAAGTGTAGCAATATATGTGGTAATTGGTATAGCAATAGGCGCAGGGATGCATGGTTATATTCCCGAAGGATTTTTTGAACAGTACATTGGCAAAGATACCTGGTATGCAGTTCCCCTTGCTGTAATACTCGGCGTCCCAATGTACGCTAATGCTGCGGGGATTATCCCTGTAATACAGGTTTTTGTTGCTAAAGGGATCCCAATAGGTACATCGCTTTCTTTTATGATGGCGGTTGTGGGGCTTTCGATTCCCGAGGCAATATTATTAAAAAAGGTCATGACAGGAAAATTGATAGCTATATTCTTTAGTGTAGTTACAGTTTGTATAATAATATCAGGTTATTTGTTTAATATATTTTTTTAAAATATTATAATAATAATGTTAACAGGCAGAATAATATATTTACTAACATGTACACTGTTTGTATTACTAATCCAAGGCTGTAAAGAAGAAACACAGAAGCTAAGTACAATTGATTCTTCATCACAGGTTTCTGAAAATAATGTTAAAGTAACTGACACTATGAAATCTGAACTTCAAAAAGACACAGTAATAAAACAGCAATCCCAAACAATTAATGATACGAATAGAACTGATCTCAGCAAGAGGATCAAGAAGGATTCCACACTCAATAAAAAAGAAGATACTCAAAAGATTCTTGCCTATTACTTCCACCCAACAGC
>JANPBV010000253.1:0-8158 GCA_031430615.1 Ignavibacteria bacterium
TTTTATCTTTATATGTTGTGACGGGCTCCATACACTTGCAAATTTCTGCAACTGATTTCCTGTCATCTTTTGATATCAGTCCATATTTATCATCACTCGATGAACATCCCCAGATATAAATAAATACCAGTATAAATAAGATCAAACTTTTACGCACATTACCTCCACCGGTTTTTCAAAACCTTTAATTATTACTTCGCCAAGTGATTCTATCACTTCACCGTTAGTATTTATTTTATTAAGAAATTCTCTTGTAATTAAATATTGAGTTTGGAACTGCTTATTCAACTGCTCAAGCCGGGCAGAAGTTATAACCGTAGTACCTGCAATGGAATACTGCTTGCGTATATCATTGCCAATATTACCTGTTATCACTTCACCTGAATGAAGCCCGATTCCAACCCGTGTCTTTGGGATAATATTCATTTCACCCAATACAGTTATTTTGTTTATTATTTCTAAGCCGGCTTCATATGCATTCTGCTCGTGATTATCAGTTTGTAAAGGAATGCCAAACGATGCCATAAAGCCATCACCCATGAATTGGTTTACAAGACCTTTATGTTTTGAAATAATTTCAATCAACGGATCAAAAATGTTATTTTGGAATTCAATTATCTCTGCGGGATCTTTGGTTTCAGCATATGAGCTGAAATTCCTTATATCCAGAAACATAATTGTAGCATTAACCCTTTTTACATCAAGTTCATCTTTTCTGTGGATAAGCTCATCAACAATTTCTTTTGATACCTGCTGACCGAAAAGATTAATTATCTTTTGTTTTTCAACAAGCTGCTTAAATGAATTCTTAACACGCGTATTTATTTCAGAGGCAATCATTCCTGATGCAACACCTGTAAAGAGCATAAATACAGCCCTTACGTAGTATGATACAGGAGGCATAGACATTTTAATATCATTTAACGGAACGATGTATTCATATACGTAATATGTTAATAATGAGTATTGAAGCGCGGCAACAATCCCGAGAAATAGGCTTATCCTGAAATTAAGCTGAAGTGATGAAATTGCGATGAGTAAAAAATAGATTAAGAAATACGGCGCATCAAGATAAGCAGGACGATTTTCTATGTAAGTAAGCATGAATATAAGTATACCGGGGAATACTATTTCTATTAATGTATGTAATAATTTTAATTTGTCACTAATTGAAGTGTTTGTTCTTATGAATCTTTTAAGCAGAAAGAGAAATATCAATTCATAGTTGAAAAAGAAAAAGATCCATATTAATGTAGCGTAACCCGAGGTTTTAAATTTGAAGAATTTCTGCAGACCGAAAAGATCCAGGTAATTATTCAAAATTCCAATTACCATACCTGCAACAAGCAAATAACAGATTATCTTTACTCTTTTGTATTCACTCAGAGTTTTCTCAAACTCAAATTCCTTTTCGAATGTATTATTGATTATCACTTTATCCGAGGTTTCAGAAGGTTAATATCCTTCTATGATAATTTATTTGCCCTACGTGATATCCAAAATGAAGGGCAAGCCTGATAAGCGCATCATAAACAGTCTGATCCTCGCCGTGTGAAGCCTCAGGGAATGGTTCTATCAGGTCATCATCGGTTAATGAATCAAGTATAGGTATTACAGCGCTGGTTGTTGATTCAATTTCTTTGAGAATATCTTCCTTTGATATTCCTTTGCTTGAAAATTCTATATCTCTATCCCTAACATATCCATTTTTCCCGATCACAGAACCTATATTATGCTTTAAATTTCCGCATAAATGAAGCGCAAGGTTTGCGGGGGTATTCTTCAGGTCACCGGTTAATTTCCATAAGTCCGTTTCGTTTTGGTATTGAGATATTTCCTTATTTAGATTATCAAGATACTTTTGATACTGGGTCGCAATGTAATTCATAATTTTCCTTCTATATTAGTTTTGAAAGCCAGATAATATATATAACTGCCATAACAAATAAAATTATTGTCATTATTAACCTGAATTTAAATCCGGGGTTAAGCTCTCCCGGTGGTGTTTCGTTATTTTTCTGTTCGCTCATATCAAATTAATTTATTTAAAATGTTTAACCTGCTTTTCTTGCCTGTTGTCTGGCTTCAGCGTCATTTTCCAAAATGCCAACAACCTGCATCCATTTATGTTCAGGCAGTTTCTCTATTTTCATACCAAGCCTCTTTAGAACCGCCATAGAGGGATTATTATAGAGATGAGTTATCCCAAGAATTCTGCTCAACTTAAGTTTATCAAAACCGTAATTGATTAGCGCATTTGCCGCCTCATGGGCAAACCCGCGGCACTGGTAATGAGAAGATACTGCGAAAAATATTCCAACTTCTGGATAGTTTTGCTCTGATTCCTTCGCATCTGCAATATACCTGTAATATGGAACTAAGCCTAATGGCGCTAGTACAGGTACAAATCCGCATGTTCCGATCATCTGCATGGAATCCTTTAATACTATCGCATGGTCACCGTATGGTGGGTTCAGGAGCATTCTGTTCTGCTCATATCCCTGTATTGTCCAATCCAGCCATTTTTTCCTCTGCCCAATTGATGAATCCTGCTGTTTTGAATCAATGAATTTTAGTTCAACATCAAGTATCCTGTATATTTCCCCAAGGTCAGTAGGGCGGAATTCCCTGATTATTAGTCTTTCTGTTACTATTGGTTTCATATATTTTTTTATTATCGCAAATTACTAAATTATTTGTATAGTTTACATATAAAATGAATGAACAATTATCAATTATCAATTATCAATGAGTAATTATCAATAGGCAATGAACATTCTAACTATTGCTAACTGAATTAAATACTAATTAATTTCAATTTTTTAATTAAATATTTTTGCTCATTTTACATGATGTTAACTATCTTCAGCAGAAAATACCCGGCTTTACTGGCAGTAATACCTCTTGCAGCGGGTATTATCATTAACTATTATCTAAAATTTAATCTTACATTTCTTCCTGAATGGATATCTATAGCAATTTTAATTTCACTTGGACTCTTTATAGCGTTTGTATATACCAAATCATCAAAAGGAGAGTTGTATCTATACTCATATTTGTTACTGATAATTATATTCGGAATATTCTCTTTCCAATACAGATTTTACAGAACTGACCCTGATAATGTTTCACATAAAGTAAAGGGTAGTATAAGTAACTCTGTTATAAGAGGCGTTGTAATTGAAGAGCCCGATATTAACGATGAAAGAATTAGAGTATTAATTGAGGTTAAGTCTTTAAATGATTCAATTTCAGGTGGCTTGGTTTTAGCTTCAGTTTATAAAAATAAATTTAGGGAAGATTATCCGCATAAGCTAACTTATGGTGATGTTATAGAAATTAAAGGAAAGGTAGAAGAACTACCTCCCGCACGGAACCCGGGTGAATTTGATTACGGAAGGTATTTAAAGCTGCATGGAATTGATGCCGTGTTCAGTTCATATGGATTTGAAAATATATATATTACCGGTCACGAAACGCCAAATGTATTTCAAGCATCTGTTATCATCCCTGTAAAAGAGCATTCAATTAAAACAATTGATGAATTAATTGGAGGACAGGAAGGGGAGTATCTTAAAGGATTACTGCTTGGTGAAAAAAGCAATATCTCGAAAGAAATGAAGCAGAACTTTATCAATGCAGGTGTTGCGCATATTATTGCTGTATCCGGACTTAACGTTGCATATGTAATACTTATCATTTGGGGGATACTGATATTTATTCCTATAAGATATTCATATAAGGTATTCATTACAATTGCATGTCTATTGTTCTATATGGATCTTACCGGTAATACTCCTTCAATTGTAAGAGCTGTTATAATGGCTTCAATTTTTCTTATTGCCCAGATAGCAGAACGCAAACCCAACAGCTATAACATAATTTCATTCGCTGCTCTTGTAATACTTGTAATTGACCCCCGACAATTGTTTGATGCGGGATTTATCCTCTCCTTCTCAGCGCTGCTATCACTTGTAATAATATACCCGATATTTGATAGATGGCTTAACTTGATAAATTGGTATAGCTCACTAAATAATTCTAAGTACTCTGTAAAAGCATTTAAGGGGATAGTATCACTGTTTATAGGTACACTTGCCGCCCAATTAGGAACACTGCCAATTACAGCAATAATGTTTAAGAAGGTTTCTATAGTCTCGCTTGCGGCAAATCTTTTTGCTATACCGCTCTCGAATATCTCGCTTGCAATAGGTTTCATTATGATACTATTTTCTCCAATATCCATGTGGGCAGCATCTATATTTGCTTCTGTAAATTCAGCTTTATTGTTTACGCAAATATGGCTGATTGAAATATGCGCAAAATGGGATTATTCCTTTGTTGAAACATATTCTGTTGATATGATGATGTTCGTTGTTTACTATTTAATACTTGTTTTTTTACTATCGGTATCAATCAGGAACTATAAATTCAGATTGATAGTAGTTTTTCTATTGGCATTAAATTTTGTTGTTTGGAATGATGTTTCTTCAAAAACCAGTGAAGCTGAGGTTACTTTTCTATATACGGGTGCCTCAAACAGCGCGCTCATCAAAATGCCGGGTGGCACATCGGTCATGATAAATGCTGGGACATCAAATGAAAAATATAATTCAGCCCAAAGAACTGTTATTCCGTACCTCAAATCAGGCTCGATAAAAAATATTGATATTCTGTTACTCAATTCGCTCGATAAAAATGAGTTTCGCAATCTTTTATACTTGGTCAGTAACTTTGATGTCTCAAAAATTATGCTCCCCGTATATTATAAAGATGTGATGGAAACCAAAAATTTTATCAAAAACTTTGATAGTACACGGGTAGAATATGTAACAGGCTCAAGAATTATTAACCAAAAAGGAAATTTCAGACTCTACATATATTATGATAGCTTATATAAAGGCATATCTATGATGACACAGTTTTTGTATGGTGATCAGTCATTTGTATTTAATGATGCTATTACACCTGAGGATAATATTTACAACTCCATTTATTTAAATAAACTTGATCTTAATATGCAGGTTCTAAGAGTTCCCGGTTCAGGTTCATTCGCAAACACTCCGACTGAATTCATCACAGATACTGACCCCGAATATATCGTAATCGGTGAAACTGTAACCGGAAGAAGAAAAGTTAATTCTGAAATATTTTCTTCTGCATTAAATGAATTTGGCTACAATATTTTAAATGTTGGTAAGGAAGGCGCTGTAATACTCAAAACAAACGGTGATTTTACAAGCAGGGTAGTGTGGCGGTGATCACTTGGAGAGCGCTGACTATGTCAGTGCATGCATCAACACAGTTGATGCAATCCAATGAAAAGATCTTCGTTTCCGCAGTGTCTCCCGTTTTTTGGGACGCTGCGGATAAAATAAAACAAACGGTTATTTTACAAGCAGGGTAGTGTAGGAATAGTTTTTTTTGAATTGCCACGACCATCTTGACTGGTTTTTCAGTTAGGTCGTGGATAAATTTAGTTAGAAATATGGGCTTTAGCCCCAGATAATTTTATACTTTTAAATATTAATAATTCACCTTTTCTTACAGAAACCTTCACATCTTCACTTACCGCCTCATTCAAAGCCCCGCTTCTCACTCCCATTAAAAGAGTTTCATTCTTCAATAGATATTTGAGTCCGCTGGTAATAACCCCAATAGCCTTTGGAAGAGGTATAAGCGAAACAGTATCACCAATCTTACAGCTAAACTCTACTTTAGAACTGATTATCATCCCCTCAAATTCATTTTCATAAATCCTTATCTTTGCTTTTTTGTGATACTTCTTTAAAATGCTGATGTTATTCAGTGTATGGTCAAGCCTTTTACCTGCAAACCCGATTATATTAATATCCCTACATTTTTTTGATATAGCATATTTAATAGCTTTTTCCAGATCATTCTTATTCTGGTCTTTAACCTGCTTTATCAAAACTTTCTTTTTGGAAAAATATTTAAGGGTCCGTGGTTTAACCGAATCAAGGTCACCGATAATTACATCAGGTGTAACATTTGCGGTTTTCAGAAAATCAGAAGCCCCGTCACAGGCAATTATATCAATTACCTTACAGGGCTTATTTAATTTCGTAAATCTGTAAAGATCTTTTTTTGTAAGGTGACCGTTACATACAATCAAACAGCTTTTTAATTTCGAGGAAATCACTATTTCGCTATTTCATAAATCACCATTTACGGCAGCATTACCGCTCCGGCAATAACAGTTGTCCATATACCTGCTTTATCACCTTCGGCTGATTGTGTAATATTGAATGTTTTATATATCTGTCCGCTTGCTTTATAAACCTGCTCTCTTTCATCCCATGCCTGTTCAGGGTCAAACTCAATACCAAGTGTAGTCGCCAACATCTGCGCCGCGATATCTTCGGCATACTCGCCTGATATTTTTTCTGACTCACCAAACGGGTGATGCTCCGAAATATAGCCGTACTGGTTGCCGTCACTTGGAAGCGCTACACCTATTGATGAAGCAATCAGCCTGTTGGCTTCGTTGGTTGAGTTCCTTGCCATAACACAGAATGTTATCTGGCCCGGCTCCATAAGCTTAATACCTTCTTCTTTTGATAGTCTTTTGCATCCGGCAGGAAATATACTTGATACTGATACCAAATTGCATTTTTCTATGCCCGCCATTCTAAGTGCCATTTCAAATGACTGTAAATAATCTTTATGCCTTCCAACGCCCTTGGTGAAAAAGATTTTAGTTGGTTTGAACAATTTCTTTTTAGTCTCCCGTTTAATAAATTGTGGAAAAATAGGTGAGTTCTGATGCGCAAATATAATAATTTAAAACTAAATCCGTTATATAATAATTGTTAATTCTTTGCTTTTAATCCCCCTTGTAAAGTCTTAGAACTGGCTCTGACAGTGGGGAGGAAATTGTGAAAATTAAGTGAAGTGTAAATATATCTTAAATATTGAATAACCAATAATCAAAGATGGGGATTTGGAAATACAGCTAAACCTTAACCCTCAAAAACTTCCTTTTCCCGACCTTAAGCACAAAATCCTTCTCAGCTTTCACAATATATTTTTCATCCATTATCTTCTCACCATCAATTGTAACCCCGCCCTGTTTTATAAGTCTGATGGCTTCACCTGATGATGCTGTCATATTATTTTCTTTAATGATAGTTATCAGCTTTACTTCCTTTGCATCCAGTTTAAATTCAGGTATATCATCCGGTATTTCTTTCTTCACAAAAATCGTTTCAAACTCATTCTGCGCGTATTTAGCTGATTCTTCATCGTAATATTTCTTAACAAGCTCATAGCCAAGTCTAACCTTTAGGTTGCGCGGATTTGTCGCAGGCTCATCCAATTGCTTTTTAATCTCAGCAAGCTCAGCATCATTTAGCATTGTGCCAAGAGCGTAATATTTATATATCAGCTTATCGGGAATCGACATTGACTTACCGAAAATGTCTTTTGGTGAATCAGTAAAGCATATCGCGTTGTTAAGCGATTTGCTCATCTTTTCAACGCCGTCAGTGCCTTCAAGCAGCTCGCATGTTACAATGCATTGTTGCGCCATGTCATACGCTTCCTGTATAGCCCTGCCGACAAGTAAATTGAATTTCTGGTCAGTGCCGCCAAGCTCGACATCACTTTTTACCGCAACGGAATCCATTGCCTGACTCAATGGGTAGAGAAGTTCATGCAGACTTATTGGAGTTTTGCTTGCCATCCTTTTGGTGAAATCATCGCGCTCTAAAATCTGCATTACAGTATATTTGCTCGCAAGTTTAATAACGTCGCTGAATGTCATCTTATCAAGCCACTCGGAATTATACCTTATCTCAAGATCTTTTTCCAAAAGTATCTTCGATGCCTGATCAAAATATGTTTTCCCGTTTATTTGTGTTTCTTCAATTGTAAGTGCAGGTCTTGTTTTACTTTTCCCGGATGGGTCGCCGATCATAGCGGTAAAATCGCCGATGATAAGAACAGCTTTATGTCCTAAGTCCTGGAAGTCCCTTAGTTTTTGCAGAACTACACCATGACCGATATGAAGGTCAGGACGTGAAGGGTCGCACCCAAGTTTTATCCTTAATGGTTTATTTTCCTTTAAAGATTTTTCAAGTTTTCTTGCAAGTTCATCTTCGGGAATAATTTCTACAGTATTCCTTTTAATGAGATC
>JANPBV010000254.1:0-7546 GCA_031430615.1 Ignavibacteria bacterium
CCAATCCATATACCTGAGGTAAATACAGGCGTTAACCTTTGCGAAGAACCCGTTGGCCATATCATTCCTGCAACACCACTTGTAAACGTTACTTTATCATAATTAAAATATCCGTCTGTTCTTATCAATGTATTTATATTACCTGATTGGAAAAAAATACTTTTTGGCGCAACTAATGAACTACTGCTAATTGAATTATTCCAATGATCACTTGAAATAAGATTTAAGGAATAACTAAAAATAAACAGGGCTAAAAAGAGGACTTTATTTTGCATAATAGGTTTATTTAACTTTTAAATCTTTTCACTGTAAAAATAGCATTTAATATAAGTTTTGCCAAAGATTTTTATATGGGTTTGTGAAAAGTACTGATATTTGCAAAAAATACATAAAATGGCATATTTTTGCTTTTTTAAGATAGAAATGGCATTTTTTTCAAGACATATATTATGATTTGTTAAAATAAAAATGCCATAAAACAGCATTTATTTTCATATTATAACTGTTATTTACTGAAATAATAACGAAATCCGTGACTGGAATAATTTCAATCACGGATTTGATTTAAAATACTTAATTTAAAAACTAATTTACATTTTCATGTCAGCATTATCACTTTACTAATATCATCTTTTTTGATTCACTGAAATCTTCCGTATATAGTTTATAAAAATATACGCCGCTGGGATAATTCACTGCATCCCATTTTACATTATAAATACCCGGTTGTAATTTTTCATCTGCAAGGGTAAAAATTTCTTTGCCTGTAATATCATAAATTACAAGTTTTGCATTACTGCTTTTTGATATCGAAAAATTTATTCTGGTTGAAGGATTAAAAGGATTTGGATAATTTTGTTCCAGTGAAAATTCTTTTGGTATTTCCGATGAAACAGTCTGTATTCCGATAACAGGCATATTATATACAATTCTCATTTTACTTATTATACCGTGATTATTTAAATACAAGTTAGCCCTATCGTAATACAATATCTGTTCAGCATACAAATTTGAAGTTCCAAAAAAATTACCGCCTGAATTTGTGGAAAGGAATACAGGGTCATAAGATACGCTTCCATAAGCATATAGATTCGGATCATCTTTTGCTATATCAACAGACCAGCTAATACCGGGAAACTGGTTAAATAACCAGCTATTACCATTAGTATAAGATCTCTTTAGTCCTGTTTGACTGGTGTTGCTGGAATATTGTGCATGAAGTAAAATGTTAGGATTTAAATTACTTAATGCAATTGCCGGCATTTCGGAATAATTGGTATCAGCAATGAAATCTACAAAAAACCAGTTAAGTCCGCCATTTGTTGATTTATTTATCTTTGCAGGATAGTGGTTTGTAGAACCATACAATATTTGAGAGTTATCATATTTCACAGAAATATCACACCAATCTTCAAATGGCGCTTCACAAATTTTTGTCCAGTTCGCTCCAAAATTAGTAGATCTGAAAACTGTATCTTTTGCTCCAATGTAAATAGTATCAGGATGCTGCGGGTCCTGGTTCATAAAATTTCCGATGTAATCTATATTCAGCCTCAGTACCCGCTCCCAGGATTGTCCATAATTGCTTGTTCGGTAAATACTGCATCTGTATTCCCCTCCCACTAAGCCAATTGTATTTACTGCTGCTAACATTTTAGAAGAATCACTTTTTGATACCATTAATTGATTACTGTTATTAGCATTGCTATCAACCGGTACTGTGCTCATAACAGACCAATTACCACCGTAGTTTAATGTTCTGTATAATTTTTCTCTTTCTAATGCATATAACACACCGCGCTTTTGATAATTCATATCTAATATCTTGTTATAATTACTGAAGTTACCAGAGAGCAAAGTTACAAAAAATATTGAATATGTTGAATTTGGTGTTAATGCCCATGTTAAGCCAAAATTTAGGGATCTTATCACTACAGATTGTTTCTTACTTACTGCAAAAGCGCGCTGCCCCTGAAATACAATAGAATTCAGCTCATCTAAAAATTCATTCGCATTATAAGAAAAAGAAGACCCTCCATTTGAGGTACTCCATATAGTACCGCTTTCAAAGACCAGTACATATTTCTGGGCAGCGGTTATTGCAATTGCATTTATCCCCGGATGTGACTGTATATTTAACTTAATTGAGCTCCAGTTTAATCCATTATTTGTTGATTTATATAGTATATCACTGCTGCTGCCTGCTATCATTTCATTTGCTAAAAGGTCGAAACATCTTAAATTTCCCGTAGAAGGTACACTGATTGAATTCCAGCTCACTCCGCTATCTGTGGTTTTAAGTATTAAATTACTTTCTCCTGAGCAATACCCTGTATTAGCATCAACGAACTTTATTTTAAGTATATTGAAGCTGACTCCTGAAGTTAAATTGTTCCAGCTTATGCCACCATCTGTGGATTTCATTAAGATGCCATTATTTCCTCCGATAAAACCATTTAAAGTATCTGTAAAGAATACGGCATTAAGCTTCGTGCCGCCGCTAAGGGTTTGGCTTAACCAGGTATTGGAAAAATTCGTAGATATACCGAGAAAACCGTTATCTCCGGCAGTCCAGACCGTACCTCCAACTGAATAAATGGAATTAAGGTAATTTACACTTATCACCATACTTGAATAAGATGTTCCTCCGTTTGAACTTTTTAAAACTACACCCGAATTCCCGGCTGCATATACATATGCTGATGATGGGGAACAGACATCATTAAATCCCTGTGAATAAACAGTAAAATTAATGATTAGAATAGAAACTATAATAGAGAGCTTTTTCATAATCTTAATATTTAGATTATTAAATATTTCTACGCAATTTAAATATAAATAAATCATAATATTAATGCAAAGATTTTTAAGTGGATTTGTTAAAAGTAAATCTGAATATTAGTGTAAATGAAAGTACATTAATTTCATGTTTTTTATCATTTTCAATATTTTCAAGAAGACTCAATTTGAAGTTTGTTAATTGCAATATTTAATAATAACCACTTAAAATATGCGGGAATCTAAACTTACAGAGATGGTTAAGGGTATCACCCCGGTAGAATTCAAACGATTCGGGGAATTCCTCAATTCACCTTTCCACAATAAAAGCAGAAAGATCATTCAGCTCTATGAATTAATTAATTTTAATTACGATGGGTTTGACGCTAATATTATCACCAACGATAGAATTGCCAGAGCAATATTTAATGGCGAGGGCGATAAGGATCAGAATGTAAGGACTTTAATAAGCAGTTTTACTTCCCTGCTTGAAGAATTCCTGATAATAGAGGAATTAAATAAAAACTCAATACAGCAAAAAACATTCCTGCTCAGGTCTTTGCGTGACAGAAATATCCTGAAAACTTTTGACATGATCTCAAAAGAAATATCCGAGATACAGCAGAAAGATTTTAACAGGAATACCGATTACTACTACAATGAATTCACATTCAAAGAAACCTGGCTGAACTATCACGGCGAAGATCTTGATCTTGACCTGGATAAAAGTTACCTCCAGATGTCTGAGAATGCTGATTACTTATTCATTGTAACAAAACTAAAAGTACTTAACACTGTTATAAGCCGCAAAATACTCTCCGGGATAAATATTCACAAAAGCTATTGGGCTGTTGAAAACATTCTGAAGTATATTGAGAAAAATATTGATAAAATTGAAAAAGACCACCCTATAATATTTTCAGAGTATAAAATTTTAATGATGGTGCTTGAGCCTGATAATGTTAAACATTTCCATGACCTTGAAAAACATGTTTTCAATAATATTTCGAGGTATAATGAAGAAGAGCTTGAGCAGGTTTATTATTCGGTTTCAAATTACTGTGTAAATAAAGTCGCAAAGGGCGAGGATAAATTTGTTAACGAGCTCTATAAAGTACACGCTAATTTCGAAAAAACCGGATTTTACGCAAAGAATAAGAATCTGCAGTATACCGATTTTATCGGGGTAATTATCTGCGGTTTAAATATGAAGCATTTTAAATGGGTTGAACATTTCTTTGAAACATACAAAGGTAATATTGCAAGCGAAGTTAAACGCGATACTATCAATCTTTCATCCGCGCTAATATCTTTCCAGCTTAAAAAATATAAGGAGTGCATCGGGCACCTGAATAAAATTGGATATAAATACACTTATTTTTATATGAAATCAAAGGAGACACTTATAAAGGCTTACTACGAGCTTGGCGAAACCGAATCAATGGAAGCTGTTATTGATGCAGCTAAACATTATTTAAAACGCCATAAGGAAATGCTTTCAATCCATTTTGATAGATACATACTGTTCCTTAATTATGTAACAAATCTTACCAAGCTTGATAAAAAGCATAAACCCGAGCTTAAGATACTCATGAAAAAACTTGACGAGAACCGAACTACAATTGCAAGAGAGTGGCTGATTGAGAAAATTATTGAAATAAAATAAATTCATTTCTTATAAAACTTTCGGCAAAGGTATTTTCGATTACTCCTTTTTGTAATTCCTGCGCCATGCCTGGCTCACTGCTCCCGCAGGCGGCACGCGTAGCGCTCCGCTCAGAAAGGCAAGCCTGTAATCTTTTTTTTAAAATAATAGATACTTTATAAACTTTACAAACCTTCAACTCTTCTTATTCTTTAAACTTTTTAAACATATCGCTGTGCCCGTTTAAGAATTCCTGAACCTTCATCCTTCTTTTACCCTCTATCTGCAATTCTCTGATCTCAAGAAATTCATCCAGACATGAAACATATAATTTATCCTCTTTAATAAAAAATCTACCCGAACCTTTTAAGCTATCCCAATGTGATTTTACTGTAGAGTATATCTTCAATATTTTACCATTGTGTTCAGTAAACGCGCCCGGATATGGCGAGAGCCCCCTGATAAAATCATACACTTTATCAACTGAGCGGTCAAAATCAATACGGCAATCTTTCTTGAATATCTTAGGCGCGGGGGTTGCCTCGCTGTTGTTTTGCTTTGCCGCTGGCGGTAAGCCGACGGAATTTTCGATCAAATTTACTGTTGAATATACCGTTAACGCCCCAAGCTCTTTTAGCTTATCATGCAATGTGCCCGCGGTATCATCAGGCGAAATATCTATCTGGTTCTGCAGTATGATACTGCCTGTATCAACTTTTTCCTGAAGGAAAAATGTTGTAACACCGGTCTTGTTTTCACCATTAATAATAGCCCAATTGATAGGCGCCGCGCCCCGGAATTTTGGGAGAAGTGAAGCATGCAGATTTATCGAGCCATATTTGGGTATTTTAAATATACTCTTTGGCAGTATCCTGAATGCGACAACAACTATCAGATCCGGCAGCAACGACTTTATTTCTTCAATAAACCCTTCATCCTTCAAACTTACTGGCTGAAGAATATTTAACCCGTGCTCTATAGCAAATTTTTTGACTTCACTTTGCGCCAATTGCTGTCCCCTGCCTTTGGGTTTATCAGGCACAGTAACAACCGCCGAAATTTTATTGTGTGTGTTTAAGAGAATGTTAAGTGAAGGCACGGCAAATTCAGGTGTACCCATAAATATAATATTCATCACTTACCTGACTGGTTGTTCAGTTGTTTAATTACTTGTTTTTTGCTTGCAAGGTTGTAAACCCCCACATGGTTGTCAACCTTTAAAGAGGCATGGCTCCTTTTAGGAAGTTCAGCCAGAAGGTACTCTGTTTCAATATCACCTTTTCTTATCATATCAAGCTCTGGCTTTATTTTTTTCTTTTCAACTTTATTCAGATGGTCAATAAACAGTATTCCGTTCAAATGGTCAATTTCATGCTGTGCCACACGGGCAATAAATCCTTTTAGCTCTATATGATGTTTATTTAAGTCAAGGTCCTGGTACTCTATATATATAGTTTCAGGCCTGGTAATTTCACCCCTTACGTATGGAATACTAAGGCATCCTTCTTCAAGTGTTATTTCTCCGTGGTAATCTTTCAGTACCGGGTTTATCAAAGTTATCGGTTCTGTACGTATCTTCTTCTTCTCTTCTGTTCTCGAAATATCAATAACAGTCACAGCAAGGTCGCTGCCAATTTGCGGCGCGGCAAGTCCAACCCCCGAAGCCTTATGCATGGTTTTGAACATAGAGCCAACAAGCTCAATGAACTTATCATCGATCCTGGTAACTTTCCTGGTTTTTTTGCGTAATACCTCAAAACCGAATGTATATATAGGTAATGTTTTCAATATTCACAAAAATATCCGTAATTGTTTGAAAAATCAATTCAAGAAAACACGCAGTGCCACGCCTTAATCATACGTAGTATGAGGAAGGGACTAATTCGTTATGTCTACAGCGACCCCCTCGCCCTAAAGGGCACTCCCCCTTGTTAAGGTGGAGACGATATTCTACAATTAGTTGATGAAAGTCCCCTCCTTAGCAAGGAGGGGATTTAGGGGAGGTCTTACTAAAACAAAGCACACCGACCCCCTCCCGGCTACGCCGTACTCCCCCTTGGTAAGGGGGAGACGATATTCTACAATTAGTTGATGAAAGTCCCCTCCTTACTAAGGAGGGGATTTAGGAGAGGTCTTAAAGGGATTTAGGCCGTAGGACTGGCTTTGACATGTGGAGGTCTGCCACTTGCATGTTACCTATCACTTTTTAGGGGACACCCTTAACCGTTTACTTTATGCCAACTTATTGGTAATTTAGGGGATAAATAATCACTTATTACATTTTAAATAGAATTAAATGGGCATTATCAATCTATGGCTATAAAGAAATCTGAACTATACTCCTCTCTTTGGGCAAGCTGTGATGAGCTTCGTGGTGGTATGGATGCAAGTGAATACAAAGATTACGTGCTAATGATGTTATTTATAAAATACATCAGCGATAAATATGCAGGCGTTCCGTATGCTCCAATAACTGTACCTAAAGGAGCAAGCTTTAAAGATATGGTTGCTCTAAAAGGCAATGCAAACATTGGTGATTTTATAAATAAAAAAATTATTGCGCCAATTGAAGAAGCCAATAAATCTCTCGGTACAATTAAAGTTGATTTTGATAACCCTGAAAAGCTGGGAACAGGAAAAGAAAAAGTTGACCGTCTATCAAGACTGATTACAATTTTTGAAGGCTTAAATTTCGATAAGAATAAAGCTGAAGGCGATGATTTACTTGGCGATGCTTATGAATACCTGATGAGAAACTTTGCCACTGAAAGCGGTAAAAGTAAAGGTCAGTTTTATACACCGGCAGAAGTAAGCCGTATTATGGCAAAAATTATAGGGATCAATAATACTAACACATCCGCTCATACTACCATATATGATCCAACCTGCGGTTCAGGTTCATTACTGCTTAAAGTTGCTGATGAAGCTGAAAAGAAGATTACTATTTACGGGCAGGAAAAAGAAAGCGCAACAGCAGGTTTAGCGCGTATGAATATGGTATTGCACGATTACCCGACCGCTGTAATTAAATGTACAGGTAACAGTACACTATCTGACCCGCAATTTAAAGAGCATAATGGATTAAAACAGTTTAATTTTGTTGTAGCCAATCCGCCATTCTCT
>JANPBV010000255.1:0-2954 GCA_031430615.1 Ignavibacteria bacterium
ACTTACGGCAAATGACAGCTTCCAGGATTTTTGATAATTACATTGAGACATATAGAGAGAAGGATTTTGAAGAGATATGTGTTTCGTTCTGGAATATTGGTATACCCGGCGAGCATTTAAGTACTTTTCGCAGGACGAACAGTATTGTAATAGGCAAAATTCTAAAAGGAATAAAATACATAGATGCATACTTTCATTATAAAGATAATGTGAAGAAGATACACAAACCAAGGCTTATGGAGTAAATGCAAAAGAAATCCTCACAGAATAATTCCCAGCACACTAAGCAGAATTTCTTTGAAAGAATTGCTGTTATTCTGACAAAGTTTACCGGCGGTACAACTGCATTTGTAATTTCAATTTCTGTCGTAATGATATGGGGAATTACAGGTCCGTTTTTTGATTATTCCACAACATGGCAGCTGGTTATAAATACAGGTACAACTATAATAACTTTCCTGATGGTTTTCCTCATCCAGCGCACGCAAAACAAAGATTCATTGGCGATACAGCTAAAACTGAACGAATTAATTGCTTCAACAAGCGGGGCAAGTAACCGCATGGTAGATATAGAA
Organism: Ignavibacteria bacterium; assembly: GCA_031430615.1. Taxonomy (GTDB): domain Bacteria; phylum Bacteroidota; class Ignavibacteria; order Tepidaquicellales; family OLB5; genus OLB5. Next base: position 576 of record JANPBV010000255.1, read on the forward strand.
GATATCAGTGAGCGTGACCTTGAAATACTGAAAAAGTATTATCAAAAACTTGCAAAACTGATTGAACAGGAAAAGAATATTAGCGTATCTCATTCTATTGAAGAAGCCGAAAAAAGTCACAAAAAGAAGATAACTAAGAAACGAGAAAATTAATTTCTGTAGAATCTTAAATTTAACTATTACGGTAAATTACCTCGTTCAAAGGATGTAGTCCTATTTTCATCCACTTGCCCTATAACATATATCTCATTCAGTAAGTAAATTGCACAATAACAACTAGTATAAAATTCAAATTATAAACCTAATAATGGAGAAATCAAATGTCAGATAATCAAAACAATACTAATAACCAAAGCAGTATTACAGGTCAAAATGAATTCGAAATATCAACACCCCAAAAGATGGATCAGGATATAACCGCAGGCAACAAAGGTAGTTATTTAACTCCTGAAACCGGGAATTATAAGAACGAAGACTTTGATAGAGAAGTTGTTAACAAAAGAATTATTAAAGATGAGAAGAATGATACCATGGAAAAGGATGCGAAGTGGCAGAAAGATAAAATGAATGAAGCTAATAATCAAATTGGTGAAAAACTTAAGGATAAAGAGCCAACACAAAAAGAAGCCAAAGCAAATGTAACTAATGCAACAGATACAGAAGCAAAAATTACTTTAGCTAAGGAAACAAGGGAAGACTCTATATTGTTCAGACCAAAAACTGAGACTTACCAGACAACTGATGGAGAAGATATGGGCGCTCAGTTAAAGAAAGAAAACTATACACATACTGAAGAAGAAAGAAAAAGAGACGAAATGAACAGGAAAAATCGCGATAAAAAAGACAGCAAATCTGAGCATACGCATTAAGATAAGGAAATTGTTAAAATAAAAGACTTCAAAAGTCTGTTGTACTAAAAAACTAAGGAAATAAATGACGATAACAATGAAATCACTCGAAGATTTTTTAATGGATGAGCTCAGGGATATATACAGCTCAGAAGATCAGCTAATAACAGCTCTCCCCAAAATGGCAAAAGCAGCAACAGCAATTGAATTGCAGCAGGAATTTGAAAATCTATTAAAAGAAACTGAATTACATATTGAAAGACTTAATAAGATATCCAAACTGGCAGGTGACCGTGAATTAACCGGAAAAATATGCAAAGCAATGGAAGGATTGGTTGAAGAAAGTAAAGGCATCATTGAAGAAAACTGCGCAAATGAAGTAAGAGATGTTGCCCTCATATCGGCAGCGCAGAAAATAGAACATCATGAAATAGCTGCTTATGGAAGCGCTAAAACATATGCAAGATTACTTGGATATACAGAAGTTAAAGAACTGCTCGAAGAATCAGAAAAGGAAGCAAGTGCTGCCGATAAAAAACTGACTTCACTGGCTAAAGCAATAAATGCTGAAGCTATGGAACCCTCAGCAGTTTAAGGAGTAATAAACAGGAAAACATGGAATGAAAAACTTTATTTTTTATTTTCTAACATTTATCTATGTTTTTGCCGCAATAATTGTTCTGGCTGCTTCGTAGATATTAAAAAAAGGAGTGTGATATGTATAGACAAATGAAAACTGTTACTGAAATTATCGAAGCTTTAAAAGATGAAGGCTATATTCATGAGTTTTGCATGAAAGAAGATACTCTTAATTGCAATTCTACCGGAAATATATATGAACCGGGCGAGTTGATAATAGAAAAGACCGAAAGATATGAAGGTGACTCTGATCCTTCAGATAATGCAATTGTATATGCCCTCACCGCTAAAGATGGTTCAAAAGGTACATTAATTGATTCATATGGTGTATATTCAGATCCACAATTGGCTAAATTAATTGGAGATATTCCTTTACGAGAAGTACATAATTTACAGGATAGTTAATAAAGCTGTTTAGATACCAATGGTGAATAAATTCAAAATAAAAGCAATACCTTCATTGCTTTCTCAGGCATATTATGAAATGCTTGATGATAAAGTCTTAAAAATGGCATCGGCGTTATCATATTACACCGCATTTTCGCTGGGTCCATTATTAATAATTGTAATTGCAATTGCGGGCTTCGTCTTTGGTGAAGATGCGGCACGTGGACAGATATTTAATGAGATGAAAAACCTTGTTGGATCCGATGGCGCAATTATGATTGAAACAATTATAAAAGGTGCTGCTGATAAAACTACAGGTATTTTTGCTACAGTATTCAGTATGATCCTGCTTGTGCTGGGTTCAATAGGAGTTTTCCTGGAATTACAGGAATCATTGAACATTATTTGGGGAGTTGAACTGAAACCTGGCAGGGGAATTTGGGGGTTTTTAAAATACAGACTCGTCTCATTTTCAATGGTAGTTGCAACCGGTTTTTTGCTGATG
>JANPBV010000256.1:0-4014 GCA_031430615.1 Ignavibacteria bacterium
ATAAAAGTGTTTAATATTTCATAATTAATTCGCATTTTTGCAGTGTTTTAATAAGACGTCTGATGTATCACCAGGCGGCCTAAGTTTAGATTTTTAAAGTATTGTTTTTACTTGTTTCGGGGTGTGGCTCAGCCCGGTAGAGCGCCTGGTTCGGGACTAGGAGGCCGGAGGTTCGAATCCTCTCACCCCGACTGAAAAAAATATAATAGCTCAGATATGTAAAATATACTGAGCTTTTTTTATGCCAACTGGTGACAAACTTCAGGTTCAGTATTAAGTCGCAACATATTATATTGAAATCAAGCGGTTAAACCCTAAGTTTTTATCCAGGGTTCAAATTAATTATTTTTAAAGAATTTCTTTTGTAAAAGTGTGCCAAATAATTAAAGCTTTGTTTTTCAACAAAGCTTTAATAGTGAAAAAAAGTATGTTAAAACACTCTTACCCGAATACAAATCCGATTATGATAATTGCCATCATAACAAAAATTGTTGTTTTGATGAAATTGTTACTGCTTTTTTTAACTTCATCCAAATGTTTGTTCATAAGTTTGTTGTTTATATCTTGTGTAGTCATGTTTTTAATTCCCTCTCTCGATTTTAGTTTATAAACCTGTTTTCTACCGTATATAAACTAATATAATAGAGTTAGAGTGACAATCCCCTTAAAGCGTGATATTCGTTTTTTAATTGATTTATGAGGGTTTAACATTTTTTTTATATATTCTGCTGCCCTTTTTCAGACAGCAGAATATATTTTGCCGGAAACATGCTTTCATAATTTATCAGCCAAATACTAAACCGATAATTATGATAACAAAAAAAATTGTCAATGTTCCGGCTATGAATACATTGCTTCTTTTTTGGAATGCTGTTATATCTGTGTTCATAATTTACCTCTATAGATGTAAAGGTTATTAAGTTTAACTTCAATTACAACACTAAAATACCTCTTTAATTAGCGTTTGTACATAACGAAAGAGGTCATTCTTGATGTCAATTTCATAAATATATTAATTACCTGAATGTTTTATATAAAGGGGATAATTGTCATAATAAAAGATGATAATTTAAATAATGTTGCAAAATTGAGCCTTAGCAGGCATAAAAAAAGAGAAACTAAAAACACTCAATTTCTCTTTTAAACTTATATGCTGTAAATACTATTTTATATCTACAACTTTCGTAATTTCTGAAAAAGCTTCCTTCAACAATCTTTTTTGAGTCTGTGTAAAAATATGGTTTGAGCCAGGCGCTGGCGCAGGACTCTCATCCCGGCTTACTCCGTATAATGTCATATTATTCCCAAGTTCTCTCAAATCACGTTTAAGCCTGTATGACATAAATATGAGCGCGCCCATGTTATGCGGTTCTTCCTGAGCCCAAACTACTTCTTTTGCGCTGGTATAAGCTTTAAGGACTGCTTTAATTTCTTCCGATGGATATGGATAATATCTTTCTATCCTGATAATTGCAGTATTAGTAATATTATTTTCTTTCCTGTATTTAGCAAGATCATAATAGAATTTACCACTTGTCAAAATAATTCTGTTTACACCTGATTTATTTGTGATATATTCATCATCTATTACCAGTTGAAATTTACCATCAACAAACTCATCTTTTTTGGAACGGGCTTCGGGTAATCTCAGCAGGCTCTTCGGTGTCATAATTATAAGCGGTCTGCGGTTAGTGTACTTTCCCTGTGTCCTGAGTAGATAATAATACTGAGCAGGTGTTGTAGGGTTACATACAGTTAAATTATCGTCAGCGCAAAGTGTAAGGAATCTTTCCAGTCTTGCGCTTGAATGCTCAGGTCCCTGGCCTTCCTGACCATGCGGCAGAAGCATTACCAAATTACTTGGCAGGTTCCATTTATCATATGATACAGCTATGAAATTATCTATTATAACCTGCCCTGCATTAGCAAAATCCCCAAATTGAGCTTCCCATAGTACCAATGATAGGGGGTCTGCTGTACTATACCCGAATTCAAATCCAAGTACTGCTGCTTCAGAAAGCAGACTGTCAAGAGGCTCGATCTTTGCAAGATGAGGTGCAACATTATTAAGTGGTATTATCTCTTCTTCAGTTTCCATATCAGTAAACACAACATGCCTTTGTGAAAATGTACCTCTTGCGCTATCCTGTCCGCTTAATCTAACAGGAATACCTTCAAGCAGCAGTGTTCCATATGCCAAAGCTTCTGCAAATGACCAGTCTACCATTACGTCACCGGATAAAAATTCACGTCTTGTTTCAATAAACTTCTTAAGCTTTGGGTGTAAATTGAAATCTTTAGGTAATGTTGTTATTATTTCGACAATTTTGTTAAGGTCGCTCATTGTAATTGCAGGAATCTGGTGAGAGCGAAGCATTTTTACCTGTTCGTCAGTAAGCCTTATCGGGGTATCTGATTTGAAAATAACTTCACCTTCATGAGCTTTTGCATAACCCTTATCCATTATCTCGTAAATCTTGCTTTCCATTGCCTTTATATCTTCATCATTAATAACTTGATCGCTCAAAAGCCGTTTTTGGTATATGTTCTTAACAGTCGGATGATTCCTTATAGCTTTATAAAGAACCGGTTGTGTAAATGCGGGCTCATCTGACTCATTATGTCCAAGTCTTCTGAAACTGTAAACATCAATTACCACATCTTTATGAAACTTCATCCTGTATTCAAATGCAAGCTTTGTTACAAGCAGCGTTGCCTCCGGGTCATCACCGTTAACGTGGAATATAGGAGCCTGGACCATCTTTGCGACATCTGATGCATAAACTGTCGATCTTGCGTCAACCGGACTTGTAGTAAAGCCTATCTGGTTATTTATGATAATATGGATTGTTCCGCCGGTACTGTAGCCTTTTAGCTGTGAAAGGTTAAGTGTTTCAGCAACAATTCCTTCCCCGGCAATAGCGGCATCACCATGAAGCAGTACGGAAATATATTTATTACGGTCGGTATCATTCATCATTGCCTGCTTTGCGCGGACAATTCCCTCAACCACCGGATTTACAAATTCAAGATGGCTGGGGTTTGATGCAACTGAAACATTTATATCATCACCATAGATAGTTTCATATACTCCTGAAGCGCCAAGATGGTATTTTACATCCCCTGAGCCTTCAACGGAATCAACATCTGTTATATCTTCAAACTCAGAAAATATTTCCTGCAGATTTTTTCCGATAATATTTGCAAGGATATTAAGTCTTCCCCTGTGCGCCATTCCAAGAACAAGCTCATCTACTTTATCATTAGCCGCTAATCCTAAAAGATAATCAAGCACGGGGATTATTGTTTCTGAGCCTTCAAGTGAAAATCTTTTGTGACCAATATACTTTTTATCAACAAATTTTTCAAAATTTTCTGCCTGGATCAGTTTATATAAGATATGTTTCTTTTCTTCCTTTGTGAATGAAGGCTGATTTTTTATCGGCTCCATTTTATCCTGCAACCATTGCTTTTCCTTTGGATCCTGTATGTGCATATACTCCACACCAATGTTTTCGCAGTATGTCTTTTGCAGGATATCAAGTATATCGCGAAGTGTTGCAGTTCTTAATCCCGCCAGATTGGGGGTAATAAACTGCCTGTCGTAATCCCAAACGGTAAAACCATAAGTGTTAGGATCAAGCTCGGGGTGATATTTGGCTAACGGTTTCAACGGGTCAAGATTTGCAAGTAAATGTCCGCGAACCCTGTACATATTTATAAGCTGAATTGCTTTAGCCTGTTTTTCAATTTCCTCAAGGTTATCAATTCCGTCAAAATTTTCAGGGTTGTTATCAGATTTCCACATAACGGGTTTTACCGGCATTCCAAGATCGCTGAAAATATTATCATAAAATCCTTCTTCACCAATTAACAACTTATGCATCTTTTGAAGGAAAAATCCTGATTCAGCGCCCTGTATGATCCTGTGATCGTAAGTGCTTGTTATATTCATTACCTTGCTTATCCCAAGCATGGTAATAATATCTTTTGTTACTGCCTGGTATTCAGCAG
>JANPBV010000257.1:0-7100 GCA_031430615.1 Ignavibacteria bacterium
GCCGTGGTATTTACTTTATCGATTTGCCGATTCTGTCCCATCTTATAGAGCCAACAAGTCTGCCAAAATCACCAAAAGGAATTTCGGAATTCCACGAGAAATAAGTGAACCACGCTTTACCAACAATGGCTTCTCTTCTCACAAATCCCCAGAAACGGCCATCAAGCGAGTTATTGCGGTTATCACCCATCATAAAGTAATAATTATGCTCAACAGAATACTTGCTTGTTTCATTGCCATCAATAAGTATCTTTCCATCACCCTTCATTTCGATCTTATGTCCTTCACGTTTTATGAATGTATCCCACTCAGCATAATTTTCTTTGCTAAGATTTACTACATCACCTTTTTTAGGAATGACAAGCGGTCCGTAGTTATCTTCATTCCATAGCTTACCCTTTGGAAATATCATAGGATTGACCATATTCTTCGGATTTGGCTTCGGGGCAAGTATGCCTGCTTCAGGCCAGGGGAATTTTTCACCATTAACAAATAACACCTGGTTTATTACTTCGATCTTATCACCGGGCTCGCCAACGCACCTTTTTAAATACTGTACATTAGTAGAAGGTATAACTTCTTCTCTGTTACCCGGGAATTCAAAATTCACTATATCACCTCGTTTTGGATCTCTGATAGCCGGAAGCTGGAAATATGGCAACTTAACCTCTGTGAAAGGTATGAAGCGCGGTGTTGAGCCGCCATATAAAAACTGGTTGAAGAACATCTTATCACCAATTAAAATGGTGTTAAGCATTGAGCCTGTTGGTGTGCTGTAACCCTGAATGAAAAATGACTGGATGAAGAGCACTACTATCAGCGTTAACAGTAACGAGCCAAAGCTCTTTGCTTTTTCTTCAAACGAACTTGTTTTTTTCTTTGTAACTTTCTTTTTGCCTATTGTACTTGCCATATATTATATTGTAAACTAAAAAATTTAATGTATTACTTTAGCAATTCTATTCCATCTAATTGATTCAAACAGCCTGCCGAACTCACCGAATGGTATTTCAGGATTCCATGACCAGTAAATCATCATGGCTTCGCCGATAATATTATCTTCTGGCATAAATCCCCAAAAGCGGCTATCGGAGCTGTTATTTCTGTTATCACCCATCATAAAATAATAATTCTTTTCAACTTTATAACCTGAATTTTCTTTCTCATCTATAAATATCTTATTATCCGCTGTTAGCCTTATTGAGTGTCCTTCACGCTGAATAAATACTTTCCAGTCATCAAGGTTATCGGGGGTTACTTTGATAACATCAGATGTTTTGGGCACAATTATTGGACCATAATTATCGTCATTCCACGGCATACCTTTTGGGAAAATATTTGTATAAGTACCTGAAGATACATTTTTTTCAAAATTACCTTCCGGTGGGTTTGGGACTATCACTGAATTCACGAAAAGTACTTTATTGACTATCTGAATTGTATCACCGGGCTCACCAATAAGCCTTTTGATATAATTTGTAACTTCCCTTGGTTTAAGTTCATTCGCATTCCCCGGGAAATCAAAAACAACAACATCACCCTTCTTTGGGTTTTTTAACGAGGGCAGCCGGAAATATGGTATTCTTATTTCCGTAAACGGAATATTCCTTGGGGTAGTAGCGCCATATATGAATTTATTTACCAGCAAAAAATCACCAACAAGTAAAGTATTCTCCATTGAACCGGTTGGAATGCGGTATGCTTCAATAAATATTATTTTCAGTATCAGCGCAACAAGTCCCGCAAACAAAAGCGCGTCAAAATATTCTTTAAACTTGGAATTCTTCTTTGGTGTTGGAGTAATGTGAATAACAGTATCTGATTCAACCGGAGCTTTAATAATCTCAGGTGGAGCGATAGCAATAACTTTCTCAGTAGATTCAATTATCTCATCAGGCTTTTCTATAATTTCTTCCGGCTTATCGTTATCTATCATCTAATATAATTTATTCAGACTCTTATTATTCATCAATTGAAAGTATTGCAAGGAATGCTTCCTGGGGCAGCTGCACAGAACCGACCTGCTTCATTCTTTTCTTGCCTTCTTTTTGTTTTTCTAAAAGCTTGCGTTTACGAGAAATATCACCGCCGTAACATTTTGCAATAACGTTTTTGCGAAGCGCTTTCACAGTTTCACGGGAAATTATCTTTGCGCCGATAGCACCCTGAATCACAATCTCAAACATCTGCCTCGGAATAAGCTGTCTAAGTTTAGTGCAAAGTTTTCTGCCGTACTCATAGGAATTAGTACGGTGAACAATTGATGATAGGGCATCAACCGGTTCATTGTTCAGTAATATATCCAGCTTTACAAGATCAGATTTTCTGTAATCTATGAATTCGTAATCAAGCGATGCGTATCCTTTTGAAATTGATTTCATCTTATCGTGGAAATCAAAAATTATTTCAGAAAGCGGGAATTCAAAAATAAGATCAACCTTTGTGGTGGATAGATAATTTGTTGAAATAAATATTCCGCGCCTGTCATTTGCCAGCTTCATAATGTTACCCATAAAATCAGTTGGGGTTATTATCTGCGCTTTAATGTATGGCTCTGTAATATGGTCAATGTTCCCTAATGGCGGCATTTGTGACGGGTTATCTACAAGCGCCATTTTACCATCTGTTTTATGTACCTGGTATTCTACGTTAGGTACGGTGGTAATGATAACCTGGTTGTACTCTCTATCAAGCCTTTCCTGTGTAATTTCCATATGAAGCAGTCCAAGGAAACCGCACCGGAAACCAAACCCAAGCGCTGATGATGTTTCAGGTTCAAATATCAGTGATGCGTCATTTGTCTTAAGCTTTATCAGTGATTCTCTCAGGTCCTCAAAGTCATCGCTTGATGCGGGATAAATACCTGAAAATACCATCGGCTTAATTTTCTTGTATCCGCCAAGCGGTTCAGTTGAGGGGCGGGCTACATTTATGATCGTATCACCAACCAAAAGTTCGGCGGCAGTTTTGATACCTGTGACCATATAACCAACATCACCTGAGCGAAGTACATCTTTAACGACCCTGTTCATTCTTAAAATACCAACTTCTTCTGCGTCACTCGGAATTTCGGTTTCAAAGAACCTTACTTTATCGCCTTTTTTAAGGACGCCATCTACAACTCTTAAGTAAACAATTATCCCCCGGTAAGCATCAAAAGTGGAATCAAACACTAAAGCTCTAAGCGGGGCATCTTCTTTAATTTCAGGCGGTGGAATTTTGTGAACTATAGTTTCAAGGATATCTTCAGTTCCTATATTTGCTTTTGCGCTTGCAAGAATTATCTCATCTTCATCGCAGCCAAGAAGTTCAATTATCTGCTTTTTTACATTTTCAATATTTGCGCTGGGCAGGTCAACTTTGTTTATTATGGGAATGATCGTTAAGTTGGCATCTATAGCAAGGTAAAGGTTACTTACGGTTTGTGCTTCAATTCCCTGCGAGGCATCAACAACAAGCAAAGCGCCTTCACAGGCTGCAAGTGAGCGTGATACTTCATATGAAAAATCAACGTGACCCGGTGTATCAATCAAATTTAGAGTGTACATCTCGTTATCCTTGGCTTTATATTGAAGCTGGATAGCGTGTAGTTTTATAGTAATGCCCCGTTCCTGTTCAAGATCCATATCATCAAGGACCTGTTTTATCATGTCACGGTGGGCAATAGTATGTGTTTCCTCTAGTAAACGATCTGCAAGGGTTGATTTACCGTGATCAATATGCGCAATTATGCAAAAATTCCTGATTTTAGACTTCATCTTCTTCGTACTTATGTACTCTTATAATGTAAATGTTAAATATATTGATTTAATTCCCATATAGTAATAAATGCTTTTATGATATTATAAAGCTGAAACATAAATAAAAATAAGTAGCAATTTAATTCGAAAGCAAAAATACCTCCGTTTAAACCGCTACTTAAAGAATTTTAAAAAAAACGCTTTCTTTAGGCTATAAATCCAGAAAAACTATGAAGCAGGCGCTGATGTTTTTCTTTCCTGCCTTATATTCTGAATATCGTTTCTCATTTCCTGGCATTTCTTTCTTACTTCATTCAAAGATTTTCTAAGTCTTGTGCCGGCTGAGTTTTGACCTTTTGCGTAAAACTTTTCAAGGTCCTTACCCATATCTTCCAGCATTGCTTTGATTTCGTTGATTTTTTCCATTTGTTTTCTCCTTTTTGATTGAAAAAAGTTTTTTAATGGTACTGCTATTTTACAAGAAGCTCGCTTGTTGAAGTTTGAACATACGGAATATCAAGTATTGTCTTAATACCCCATAATGTAAATGCCAAACCTAAAATTATCAGTAAACTCATTGTTGTAAATGTTTGCCATTGTTTTAGCTTATAATCCCTGAAAATTCCCCAAATGCCGTTGAGTCCGTGATACATAGCCAATACAATAAATGTTAAGTCTAAAACCCTGTACCAGTTGCTTTGCATACGCGCTAAAACAGCATCGTATGTGTGACCTGATTCAGGGGTATAATGCATTAAAATATAGTGACCTATCATTACAACAACAAGTATTAATCCTGTTACACGCTGAAATACCCAGCTAAATGACCCTGAACTTCTGGAATTCTGGTGTTTATACAACTTTGTTTACTTAAATAATTTATGAATTTCGTGTGAAAACATTATATAGCCCATTGCAAAGAACATAACTACTCCAATAACTATAGAATACCTATAAAGCGACTTATGGTATCTTGCGCCATCAGCCCAATCAATCAAAACAATCCTCACTCCGTTTAAAGAATGAAATAAAACAAATGCGAATAGAAACCACTCCAACGCCATAAAAAATGGAGTTGTGTAGTGAGACATAAATTCATTAAATGCAACTCTTCCTTGTGATAGTGGAGAAAGGGAAAATATATGCATAAAAAGATATGCAATTAAAGCAATTCCGGTTATACGGTGAAGTATCCAGGCCCAACTGCCGGAATCTTTCTTATAATTCAGGTTGGTTTTTACCCAACTTTTTTGGTCAAATTTTTTGAATTCTGCCATTACTATACAAAAGTAGTTAAAAATGTAAGAAAATGCAATATCTCAATTAAAATATTTGTTTTTTTAAAGATTTTAAAAGGAGGGCAAAAATGAGGTGTTTTTATGCAATTTTTAAGAACCTGCGAATTGAAATTGCACTTCCAAATGTACCGAGAAGCGTTCCGAAAATAACAAGTAATATCAGGAACTTAGTATCAATGATAGAAAAATTGAAATCGTTGTTTGTATATGTAGCGTAAAAATAACCTAAAAACAGCTCTAATACTAATACAGCAAGCAGACTGCCGACAAACCCCTGGAAAAATCCTTCCATTATAAATGGTGTCCGGATTGTTTCTTTTGTTGCCCCAATAAGCTTCATAATTTCAATAGTGTCTTTTTTCGCGACAATCATTAAGCGTATAGTATTGCCTATTAAGAATATTGAAGAAAACGTAATAATCACAAGTAAGCTTAAATTAAGGAAAACCAATGATTGTGAATTCCTTTCAATAATTTCAAGGTTTTTTTGCGCATACACAATATCGTTTATTTCGGGGTTTTTCTGTAGTTCAAGCTTGATCTTTTCTATTCTTTCAATAGTTTTGTATTCATCATAAAGGTTTACCTTAAGTGATGGAGGCAATGGATTATAATCAAATACTTCCAGAATATCCTGCCCGAATTCCTGGGCGAATATCTTGGCAGCTTCTTCCTTTGAAATATAAGTTACAGTTTTAACACCGCCAATTGTTTTAATAGAAGTTGTTAACTTGCTTATATCACCGGTAGATATGCTATCATTCAAATACGCATCAATTTCAACTTTATCTCTTATTAACTTAAGCAATTTTACGGAATTAATGGAAATAGTTATATATACTCCAAGCAGTAATACTGCCAAAGCTATTACAATTATAGAACTGAAAACAGCTGATTTAGCTGTTTTCAAATAGCGCATAAATTCTGTAAAGTAATACGATGGATTCAAATCAATTTGTAATTAATAATGAGTAATGAGCAATAATAATGTTAATGTTGATAAAATATTAGTCAAATTTGAAGGTTTGAAAAAATTAGGGAGTTGCTTGTACGTTCGACCCCTACCCCAAAGGGCTCATTCGGAGCGAGGTCGGGTAATTTGGAAAATGATGCTGTAAACGTTTGACTCCTCCGGAGTCATTATAATAAAATCTTAAAGTTATAAATGTGTGACTCCTACTGAGTCGATGAAAGTAATATCAAGTACTTAAGCTAATGTTTTAATGAACAATTATGTTATAAAATTTAATTTAAGATATTTAAAATAATATAATTTTTGATGCCGTAGGCATCACACATTTATAGCCAATTTTCCTATCAATATCACGACCCCGTGGGGGTCGCACATGATTTATATTAATTAATCTTCTAACCATTCGAATAAATATTTTTCGTCATATTCTACCATGTATTTATTCAATAATTCAATATATTCTTCTTTAAATGATCGTTTCCTGTGATGTTCTTTTTGATTTATAATATAATTGATAACTTTATCTAATTGTGAATGACTTATTGAAAAAGCTCCAAAACCGGTTTGCCAGTTAAAATTGAATTTTGTGATTTTATTCTCTTTAATATAATTTGTTGATGATTTCTTGACCTCTCTTATTAAATCGGATAAATTGCAATCAGGCTTCATGCCAATTAAAAAATGGATATGGTCTGGCATTCCGTTTATACGTAACATTTTTTGATTTGATTTCTGAACAATGCCTGTTATATACTTATATAATTTATCTTCCCAATCCTGTTTAATAAGAGCATTTCTGTTTTTTACAGCAAAAACAACATGAATGTATATTTGGGTGAATGTATTGGGCATTTGCTTATTGATTTATATGTGCGACCCCTATGGGGTCGGTTTCTTTATTCTGTATATAGTTATAAACGTGTGACGCCTCTGGCGTCAAGATCGTTGTGAAATCAAAATCTATAAACGTGTGACGCCTCTGGCGTCAAGTTCATAGTGATACCAGCTTCTGTAAATAAATAATGCAAATTGAAACATGGTAATAAAATCTTAAAACTATAAATGTATGACTCCTCATGAGTCAGGAAT
>JANPBV010000258.1:0-2724 GCA_031430615.1 Ignavibacteria bacterium
TTTGCTCAATGTATGTCTTTAAGTTACTGTATAAGCCACTTGTAATTGTCTGATTACCTGAAGTATCGCTTTCAAGATAGTTAAGATACAGCTCGCTTATTGCAGGATTAAAATAATTACTTGTATCATGGTTATTTAATAAATCTTTGCATTTATCAATAGCGCCTGCGTAATCTCTTTGTTTGCGTTTGGTAATTGCCTGTAAATAAAGGATATCATCAATATTTGTAGTTTTCTTATAATTTGTATTTTCTGTGCTTGAATATGAACCACCTGAACCACCGTCTGAAGTTGTATAAACTGTATCATAAATTCCATTACCTAAATCTGTAACCAAGATACTGACAATCTCATCAGGGTCTATTATTGGGCAAGTAGTTAAATTTGGCGTATAAGTTACATTTACTGGATTACCGTAACAGGTTAAGTTGAACGAAGAAGTTGATGGCAAAGGATACCAAAAATTATTATAGGCTTTATATGGCTTAGAACCAAGGCAGATTTCACCCTGTAAATTATAATTTGGCTGAGTATTAACTGTAAAACAATTTTGACCATTTGGACTTATAATTGGATTAGAACCGCCATTAAATTCAATATTCTGAGATACATCCGATCTTAATTTATTATAACCTCCAACCCAAACCCACTGCCCGTTTGCATTCTGGATCGGCGCCATTTGCATGTAAGTTGAATTATTAGTCCAGATATTCTGAGAAGAAGAGTTAAATGTATTGTTATACAAATTTACATTTGCAAACTGTAATGTAAATGCTTTTATACTATTATAAGTATTGAAAGTATTTTGTTTTATATTACCTGTAATATTATATGCAAAATTACCATAAGAGGTAACGCCGGGTTGCGGGTTAAATGTATTATAAGCTATATAAAAAGGTAATTGAGCAGATGTGACGCATAATAGCTCAATAGGATGTCCGCCACCATTAAATGTATTTCCAACAAGGTTCAAAGAGTAAACAGGCACTCCGCCTCCACCCGGCAAACCGTCAGTTTCAAGGTTAAATATTTTTACTCCTTCAAAAGGAATATTTTGCCCTGCGTTGAAAATATTATTTTGAATTGTAATATTGCTTACATTATAAGCATTAATTCCATATCCATATCCATTACTTACATTATATGCGTTTATTGTATTACCTGAAATATTACAAGCAGTGTTTGTAACATAAATTGAAGTTATTGCATTATAAAATGTACAATTTTGCATTATAGACTGCGAACCTGCTCCATTAAGTTTTATGCCATCCCAATGTTCGCCATTTAAAGAAGTAAAAGTACAGCCGTTTGCATCTATGTATGCGCCGTTTCGAAATTCCAAGAAAGCATTTTGACCGAATTTGACAGTTGAGCCTGGAGTAACGGTTAAACGTGAACCAGGTCCATCAAAAACTAATCTGCAACCGGCTCCTATTTCTACAGTACCACCTGTAACAACTAAAAATGCGCCATTTGTAAAAACATGTTCGCCACTTGATGTACCGCATTCTGCGCAATTGAATTCGCATAAAGTACCTCCGCTATGCACCAGTATACAATTTATACCATTAATGTGCACAAAGTTTGCGCCGCAGTTTACTAAACGACTGCCTGAAAATATTTGGATTTCTGAATTTTCTGCGGCGTCTAAGGTAGAATTTTGCCGTAAAATCATTGTACCGGCAGGATAATTAGAATTGGTTTTACTTAAAAAGATTTCAGAAAAACTTCCCATCTTTAATGTAGCATTTGCTTTTACATCAATTACACCATAATCATTTAACTTTACAAAAGCATTTTTACTCAAAGTACTGGAACCACCAAGTTCAAATAAGCCGCCGGAATTTACCGTCATTGTTGTACCAAAATCAAAACTATTATATTTAACAAACTCAAGCGTATTTTTCGTGTTACTGTAAACCGTTTCTCCGGATGCTAAGATTAACTTAGCTCCATCCATGATATTAAATGGCGCTGGTATTTCTGGTGTTTCTCCCCACGTTTCATTTTGCGTATGTATGGGTTTTTCAATAGTTAATTTCATTGTTAAATTACCAAACCTATTATCATATATCCAGTTTTCCTGCCACCCGTTGAAATAAGGAAAATACTGAGGAACAACATCATTTCGGGGATCTTGCGGTATCATATCAAATAAATTTGGAACACCTAAGTTTTGGATAGAAGTACCATTGTTATATCTGAAATTTCCCTTATTTGGTTCATAATATTCCGGCGTACCTGAAACTCTGCATTTTTCTCTTTCCAAAAGTTCTCTATTTTGAGGTATCGGGAAATATGGGGAATTAATATCATCACATCTTTTCCATAAATACCACAACATAGGATTGCCCGTTCTAATTTCAATGAATATATCCGCGCAATGAGCATTGTTAGAATTACATTGACCAGATCTTGCAAAATATCCAAAATCAAACTCTAGAGTAAAATAATCATCTGGTGGATCAACATTTATTACTTTAGACGGGTTCGTATAAATATCAACCTTCCAAGAGCCAAAGCCTAATGAACCCTTTGTACCAGCAGAAGAACCACCCATATGATCAAAATCCCATTCGAAATGTTGACCTCCACCTGGTAATGTTGAATACCAACCAGGTAGTTGACCACTTGCCAAAACTCCTCCGTTCATAAAATATCTGGCTTCACCTGAATTATTATTCCTTTCCCAAGGCACTAAGTTATAATTCCACCCAGTAGGTG
>JANPBV010000259.1:0-20479 GCA_031430615.1 Ignavibacteria bacterium
AGTTAACTGCTGGGTCAAATTAAGCTCAAAACCAAAAACCTGCGCTATGAAAACTGTTGCAACTGCCTGGTATAGCGCAGTACCATCCATGTTCACAGTTGTACCAAGCGGCAGAACAAAGCTCGCAATTTTATTAGGTACGCCTAACCGTTTTTCGCAAACATCCATTGTTACAGGCAGAGTTGCCGCTGATGAGCTTGTTGAAAAAGCAACAGCAAGAACCTGTCTTTGTGCGCGCATAAAATCCTTAAACTTTACTTTTGTAAATATCTTCAGTAAAAGGGGATATTCTACAAATGTTAGTACAAGTAAACCCAGAACAACAGTAATGGAATACCACATCAGGGTCTTTAAAATTGAAAAACCGAATTCCGCCACCGTTGCAGCAATTAATGTAAAAACCGCGTAAGGAGCAATTATCATAATTTTTTCAACAAGTACTATCATGGCATCACTTATGCCGCTGAAAAAATTTATTACAGGTTCTGATTTTGCCTTAGGTATCTGCATCAGGAAAATTCCGGTAAGAATAGCAAAGAAAACTATCTGCAGGAAATCACCATCGGCAATTGCTTTGAAAGGATTTTTAGGAACTATGTTGACAATAAAATCCACTAAATTCATCGAGACATTCTGATCTATTCTTGTTTTTGCTTCATCCTGGTAAGTATCAAGCAATCGATCTTTTGTGCTTTGATCCATAATATGCCCAGGCTGTATAAAATTTACGAAAGCCAGACCTATTGAAATAGCCAATACCGCAGTTAGCGCGTAAAAACCAAGAGTTTTACCTCCAATTTTTGCTACATGTTTTAAATCTGTAAGAGATGCTGCGCCTACAATAAGTGAGGCAAGTACCAGTGGAACTGCTATCATATTCAGAAGACGCACAAAGATATCACCAACCGGTTTTAACCAGACACCAATAGTTTTTACTTTTTCAACCGATGCTACACTTTCATAAACTTTTTCAGTACCATCGGAAAGTTTTATTTTAAGCTTTACATCTTTTTTATCCTTAAGATTTTTGTAATACTTAATAATTGTAAGCTGGTCACCCTGATAATAAGTTTTCATTACGGAATCTTTCTTCAAGTAAGAAAATTCCTGCCAATTTTCTACTTGCTCTGAATTATCTTTAAAGTTCAGTTCAACTTTATTTGGGTTTAAAGCAAATATTGCGCCAAAAATAGCGCCCAGAATAAGCCCGATTATGATCTTAGTATGTAATTGTATTTTTGGCATGAAATTCTCCTTTTCAAATAAATAATCCTGCAATTTAGGTAAAAAGTTATTAAAATTTGAGTATAAAGAACAAAAATGAATTTCGAGGAAACATCGGTCAATCGTTAAAATGCTGAGTTTGAATTCTCCCGTTGTTGGTATCCTCACCTATGATAAAAAGAAAGGAAAAATTTATCTTTTTCATTAATCATTAAGCAAATTTTTTAGGTTTAAATTACTTAAAGCAAGTTTTTGGGGAAATCCCGATTAAACCATTAAATATATGATTTATATCATTTGTTTTATATGGCGTTTTTGTTAATTTTGTTAGATAATTTTTTGAAAATAATCGGATAACAACAGAAAAGTGGCTATAATAGGAATTCTCAAAGAGCCGGATGGCGAAAACAGAGTAGTTGCGCTTCCGGAAATAGCAGCACAGTTGGTTAAGATGAATTTTCAGGTCCTTGTAGAAAGCGGCGCAGGCAGCAAAGCTTTTGCAAGTGATGAAGACTACAAAGCGCAGGGCGCAGAAATTGGCGATAAAGCCAAGGTGCTTTCTTCATCAGATGTCATCCTAAGAATTAATTCCCTCACAAAAGATGAAATCACAACACTGAAACAGGGAGCTATAGCACTTGCTATCTTCCAGCCATTCTTTAACCCGGAAACAGTAAAAGAGCTCTTAGCTCAGAAGGTTACAGGCTTTAGTCTTGAAACCATCCCCAGAACAACCCGCGCCCAATCAATGGATATACTATCCTCGCAGGCAACTGTTGCAGGATATAAAGCCGTATTGGTAGCGGCAGCAAATCTGCCAAAATTCTTCCCGATGTTCATGACAGCAGCAGGCAGTATTACTCCGGCTAAAGTTTTGATACTAGGGGCAGGTGTTGCAGGTTTGCAGGCAATATCGGCAGCAAGAAGGCTTGGCGGTGTTGTTGAGGCATTTGATACACGCAGCGCAGTTAAGGAAGAAGTGAAATCACTTGGCGCTAAATTTGTTGAAGTTGAAGGCGCAACAGATGATAAAGCAGCAGGCGGTTATGCCGTTGAGCAGTCAGAGGAGTTCAAACAGAAACAAAGACAGGCAATTCACGATCATGCCGTAAAATCTGATGTAATAATTACAACGGCGCAGATTCCCGGAAGGAAAGCTCCCGTGTTAATTACAAAAGAAACTGTTGCTGCAATGAAAAAAGGTGCAGTTATTGTTGATCTTGCGGCTTCAACAGGCGGTAACTGTGAGCTTTCAAAGAACGAAGAAACAGTTGATATAAACGGTGTCAAGATAATTGGCGCATCATTTTTGCCATCATCAGTACCGTTTGACGCAAGCAAAATGTTTGGCAAGAATGTATTAACATTCCTGAAACTCATTTTAATTGAGGGAAAGATCAATTTGAACTTTGAAGATGACCTTGTAAAGGGAACATGTATCACACACAATGGCGAAATAATAAACGAAAAAGTTAAAGAGGTGGTTAAATAATGGAGCAGATATTCAGCTTTATAAGTGAGAACATCAGGTTCATTTATCTGATCATACTCATGATATTTTTGGGAATAGAGGTTATCTCGCATGTTCCTTCGGTATTACATACCCCGCTTATGTCGGGTGCCAATGCTATACACGGCGTAGTTATTGTAGGCGCTATAATAGTAATGGGCAGAGCAGAGCCTGATAACTACCTTGCTCTTATACTTGGATTTTTTTCGGTAATATTAGGAACATTAAATGTAGTAGGCGGCTTTGTGGTTACAGACCGCATGCTTGAAATGTTTAAGAAGAAGAAGAAATGACATGGAAAAATATATAATTGATATAATATACTTAATAGGCTCAATTTCATTTATACTCGGTTTAAAAATGCTGAGCCATCCTGAGAGTGCAAGAAGGGGAAACCTTTATGCAGCAGCAGGTATGGTTCTGGCAATTTTTGCGACAATATTCCTTGATCCTGCAATTAAAAACTGGGTTTGGATATTCGGCGGAATTGCTATTGGTACAGTTATTGGCTGGATTGCAGCTAAAAAAGTGAAAATGACAGCTATGCCGCAGATGGTTTCGTTGTTTAACGGAATGGGCGGCGCATGCGCAGCAGTAATTTCAGTGGTTGAATACACAAGACATGATTTCTCACATGGAGGCGGCGCAGCATTCATAGCAATAATAATGGCTGGTTTAATTATAGGTACAGTTTCATTTGCAGGCAGTATGATAGCTTTCGGTAAATTAAACGGAAATATCGGAGATAAAGTATTCCCGGGACAGAAGTTCATAAATCTGGTAATTTTACTTGCAGCAGTTGGACTTTCTTATTACCTTTCAACACAGCACCAGGCTGATAACACATTATTACTTGTTACGCTTGGAGTTGCAGTATTATACGGTATAATGTTTGTAATGCCAATTGGCGGCGCAGATATGCCTGTAGTAATATCGCTCTTAAACTCCTTTACAGGAATTGCGGCCGCGCTTGGCGGATTTATTTATGATAACCAGGTAATGTTAACAGGCGGTATTCTAGTAGGTTCAGCCGGTACTATTTTGACAATCATTATGTGTAAGGCTATGAACCGTTCACTCTTTAATGTTATAGCGGGCGCATTTGGCACTACTAATGCAGCGGCAGCAAGCGGTGACTCGAATAAAGGCACAGTTAAAGAAATCTCGGTTTCTGATGCTGCTGTGTTGCTTGCTTATTCAAAAAAGGTTTTCATAGTTCCGGGTTATGGTTTGGCTGTTGCGCAGGCGCAGCATACCTGCCACGAGCTTGAAAAACTCTTAGAAGAAAAAGGCGTTGAAGTTAAATACGCAATTCACCCAGTAGCAGGCAGAATGCCGGGTCACATGAACGTATTACTGGCTGAGTCAGATGTGCCGTATGAAAAACTACTTGAAATGGAAGACGCAAACAGTGAGATGGCTAATACCGATGTAAGTATTATAATAGGAGCTAATGATGTTGTTAATCCTGCTGCAAGGCATGATAAAAACTCTCCGATATACGGAATGCCGATACTTGATGTTGATAAATCAGCTAACGTAATTATTATGAAGCGCTCTATGGCGGCTGGTTACGCAGGTATTGATAATGAGCTGTTCTACTATCCAAATAACCGTATGTTATTCGGTGATGCTAAAGCATCATTGCAGAAGCTGGTTACGGAAGTAAAAGCTCTTTAAGAGTTAAAAGGTTATAAGGTTTAAAAGTTAGAAGGTTTGAAAGTTAGAAGGTTCGAAAGTTGTATCCCGCAAGCGGGATTTCAATCAGTCTACGACTGATTTCAAAAGTAAGGGAGGCAAATTGCCTCCTTTTTTTTGCATTAATTCATTTATTGATAAGAGTGTTATTTCTAACTTGACTTTATCTTTTTTTTTTTTTCTATTTAGGGTAAATCTAATTAAAAAAAAATGGGTTGCCTTACTAACATATTGTTTTTTACTGCAGAAAGTGAACCCTAATGATAGATTATGCCAAATACTTTTTTAAATACTGATATATACTCTAAATTTTTCTTAGTATTGTTTATTTGTATTCCGTCAATTACTTACAGCCAGGACGAAGAGTGGATCAGAGCTTTTGGAGCCAGTGGATATCAAATACCCCATACCATTTCATCTGATAAACAGGGAAATGTGTTTGTTAGCGGTTGGGGTACCGGTTTTTTGCCGGATACTTCAAGAGAACATCCTTTCGCGCTTAAATATGATAGTGATGGAAATTTTAAGTGGATAAGAAGCCTGCCTGTGCAGGGGGCGTGCTGGTCGCATACACTTGATAATACCGGAAATTTATACCTTCTTTCCTCTTACGGGCAATTTGATGTCAGCATTACTAAATTCAGTACCCAAGGAAATACTGTATGGACATTGATCCTTACCGCAGAATCACCAACAGAAATAATATATGATAATAAATTTATATACTCGTTGATGCGGAAACGCAGCCCGAATATGCAGGAGTACGATTATTTTATTACCAAGCACGATACATCAGCAAATTTAATATGGGCAACGGCAATTGATAGCACTCATCCCGGTTCTGAGGAGCCTATAGATATGGCAATTGATGATTCAGGAAATGTTTATATAACAGGCTATAGTGATATAACACCAATTACAAGTTATACAGTTAAACTGGATAGCTCGGGTAATAAACGCTGGGAAAGCCTCAGGCAAACCGGCGACTTTGATTGCCCCTCTTTTTCAGTTGCTCTTGATGACCTGGGAAATTGTTATATAGCCGGTAATTCATTCCATATCCCTGTAGGCACGGATAAATATAAAATAATCAAGTATGACATTAACGGGAATGTTATCTGGGAAAAAAGCCCCATTTTGGGGAAAGCTTTAAAAGTTTTAGTTGATAATACCGGAAATCCATATATTTCAGGGTTCGAAGGAACATTAAAATTAGATTCTTCAGGCAATGTTATAAGATATGACAGTGCTTATGGTGGGACAATATTACTTGATAATAATGGTAATTTATTTGATAACCGGACACCTTTAGATTCGATTGGACTTAACAGTACGTTAAAAACCACTAAAAAGGATTCAGCCGGTAACGTTCTTTGGATAAAAAATAAAACACTAAATAATAATTATACGTTTGGTGGTGGAGATTTTTGTTTAGCTAATAATTCAGTTTATATAGTAATCAAAAAAGTATTATATCCCAATTTGAATGATAGTTTGTGGGTAATTAAGTATTCACAGCAATTAATTGGTGTAGAACCGATTAGCAGTATTGTTCCAAAACAGTTTCAATTATTCCAAAACTACCCGAATCCATTTAATCCATCAACTCTATTTAAATTTCAAGTGTCAAAATCCGCTTATATTAGGATTGTTTTATATAACGTGCTGGGCGAAGAAGTTACAACATTTTTAAATGAAAATTTAAAAGCAGGCGAATATAAGGTAACTTATAACGCAGTATATCTCGCCAGCGGGATTTATTTTTATACAATGTTTGCAGATAATAAATTAATTGATACAAAAAAAATGTTGCTAGTCAAATAAATACAATGAGATTATTTCGTAATATATTAATTTATACGGTTTTATTTTTTTTAAAATCACATGCCCAGAACCTTGAGTGGATCAGCACTTTTGGTAATAACAAGTATCATACTATAACTACAGTTTCACCCGATAATGTTGGCAATGTTTTTGTAAGCGGCTGGGGACGAGGATACCTGCCGGATACGGCACGCGAATACCCCTTTTCTCTCAAATTTGATAATAACGGTAATTTTAAATGGGTACGGACTTATCCTGTTTACGGAGCTGCAAGGTCACATACTTTAGATGATAATGGTAATCTATATCTACTCACATCTTATGAACAGTTTAATGTTGGCATTATTAAATACAATACACTGGGCGATACGGTTTGGAGCAGAATATTTACAGCAGAAACACCAACCAAAATCATAAGTGATCAAGACAAGTTTATTTATGCATTTAGCAGTAAGCGCAGTCCTAATATGCAGGAATACGACTATTTTGTTATAAAGTTAGATACTTCCGGTAATTTAGTATGGGCAACTGCAATTGACAGCACTCATCTCGGTTCTGAAGTACCAATTGATATGGTAATTGATAGATTTGGAAAAGTTTACATTACAGGATACAGTGATATAGTTCCCATAACAAGCTTTACTGTCAAGTTAGACAGTTCAGGAAATCTAGAATGGGAAAGCCTGCATCAGACAGGTGACTTTCATTGTCCTTCATTTTCTATTGCGCTTGATAACCTGGGAAATTGTTATGTTGCCGGTAACTCATTCCATATCCCTGTGGGCACGGATAAATATAAAATAATTAAATATGACAGTAATGGAAACATAATCTGGGAGAAAAGCCCAATTGTAGGACAGGCTGGTACGGTTTTAGTGGATAAATCGTACAATGTCTATTTATCAGGTACCAGTGGTATTGTGAAAATGAATTCGTCGGGTGAAACAATACGGCTTGACAGTACTAGAAGCGATATTTTATTGGATGAAAATGATAATTTATACCAATTTAACCTGGTATTTGATTCAGTTATCAGTAAATTAGACAGATTAAATACTATTAAGAAAGATTCATCAGGAAATTTATTATGGCTTAAATATATTCAGCTTCCAGTAAATTATTCTTTCTATTCTATTGCTGAAGCATTAGATATTAACTCTGCATATATCGCGGCATCAAAATCCCTTAATCCTGGAAACGACAGCATTCTTGTAATAAAATACTCTCAGATGTTAATTTCCATTGATCCGATAAGCAGTATAGTCCCGAAAGAATTTAGATTATCTCAGAATTATCCAAATCCGTTTAATCCCGTTACACATTTCAAATTCCATATACCTAAATCAACCAATATACACATTAAAATATTCGATTTACTTGGCAGGAAAGTAGCATCTGTCTTGAATGAAAATCTGAAACCTGGTGAATATAAAGTTTCATTTAATGCAGTTATATATTCCAGCGGAATTTATATGTATAATTTAACGGCTAATGATTTTTAACATGGTAAAGAAGATGAGCTTAATAAAATAATCTATACTTTTTTGGGCTGTTAAATACATGCCTCTAATTAATTATTAAAATGAAAATATCACTAAAAAAAGCAACAGCATTACTTCTTTTAGTAATTTCCTCTGTCTGCTCACAATGGACAGTTCAAAACTATGACACAACTTATACTTTAGGAAGTATTACTTTCATTAATACCAATACTGGTTTTGCTGGTGGTGAACAATGGGGTAAAAATTTTACATATAAGGGAGTAATATTCAGGACTACAAATGCCGGGAATAATTGGAATATCGTATTTTTAGATACGAATTTAATTATTTATAATATTCATTTTATAGACAATATAACTGGTTATGCGGTTGGAGGATTATATTCCAATCAACCTAAAATAGTTAAAACTACAAATACTGGTAACACTTGGTTTTACGATTCTCCAAATGGGATAGAACAAAAAATCAGCTCATTTAAGTTTTTTGGCAATGTAATTTATGCAACATGTGTTAATAATTTGTATAAATCATCCAACAATGGTGCAAATTGGAATGCAATTTTGAATTATAGCTATTCGTATTATTGCTGCAGTTACTTTACAGATATAAATTCTGGTTGGTGTGCTGGTGGACTTGGATATGTGAGCAAGACAACTAACGGAGGCATAAGCTGGGATACAACTGTGTTAGATTATGTCAATCCTCATAGTATACAGTTCGTAAATTCATTAACAGGATTTTTGGTTTGTGATAGCTCAATTGTGCATCAACGCAGCATGTTATTTAAAACTACAAATGGCGGGCTAAACTGGGTAATGATAAATACAGGTTTTACAGGTCACTTATGGGCAATAAATTTTATAAATGAAAACACTGGGTATTTATCCGGTGGTTTTTCAAATATATTGAAAACTACAAATTCGGGTACTAATTGGGTGGTATTAATGACAAGTGTTCAGGAAGAATTTATTGGTTTACATTTTTTTGATTCAAATACAGGTTATGCCTGCGGCAGCAATTCTACAATTGCTAAAACCACTACAGGCGGTGTAATCAGCATTAGCCCGATTTCATCTGAGATACCCAGAGATTATATGTTATTGCAAAATTACCCCAATCCATTTAACCCATTAACAAACATAAAATTCGCATTGCCAAAAGCTGCTTTTGTTAAGCTTGCTGTGTATGATATGCTTGGCAGGGAAGTAGAGCAATTAGTTAACCAGCAACTTACCCCGGGTACGTACCAGGTTGATTGGAACGCAGTTAAATTCTCCAGCGGAATATACCTTTACAGACTGGTTACAGATGATTTTAGTATGGTGAAGAAGATGAGTTTAATAAAATGATGAGAATCACAACTAAACTAATATTATTTATCCCATATATTATATTGGCACAATGGGTTACAAAATTCGGGCATAAATTAGTATTTATCAATGGTGCGTCTATTTCATGATTCTACCACCGGTGTATTTTTTTCTCTAACGAATATACATCTTAATCTTTTGTCTACAAAATTGAGGTCACTTCATAAAGGTTAAAAGTTTGTCAAGTTGTAAAGTCAGTGAGGTTAAATACCTCCTTTTTTTAATTTTATAAATATTATATCCATCCAATTAGACAAAATTTACGTATGTACTATTATATTTAATTTAGAAACTTTAATTGCGATATTAATATTATGTTATTATGATGATAAAAGTAAAAATACTAATATGCTTTGGTTTAGCTTGTCTTTTAAGCTTAAACATCGTTGTTATTTCCCAGTGGTCGAAACTAAATACGACAGGTAACGTTCCTCACATTAAAAATGCATCGGCTATCTATGATCCTTCAGGCAATAGAATGATAGTTTATGGCGGCAGAATAGCATCAGGTATAAGCGACCAGATATGGAGCTTAAACCTTGCAAATAACCAGTGGATACAGATAGTACCGGTTGGTGGACCTAATCCGGCTGCGCGATACACGCAGAACGCATATAGTGATGTAAACAGTAATTCAATGATAATCTGGTCAGGGCAGGGTGATGCAGGGAGCCTGATGAATGATGTATGGTACTTTGAGTTCGCTTCTAACCAGTGGCATTTGCTTTGGCCTGATGGTAATGTAAGCGGCGCGCCTATAAAACGATACGGTACTGCTTCTGTTTTTGAACCTGTATCCAGAAAAATAACTACATTTGCCGGATTTACATCTAACGGCAGATTTGAAGACACATGGACGTTTGATGTCACAAATACTTCATGGGTTGATAGAACAAACCTGCCACATCCACCAAAGCGCTGTTTGCACTCAGCTGTATATGCCAATGATCTTGGTAAGTTTGTGATATATGCCGGACAGGATGATAACGGCTTGAGGGATGATATATGGCAATGCACCTTAAGCAATTTTGTATGGAGTGATATTACTCCAACTCTAAAACCATCGGATAGATTCTGGAATTCAATTATTTATTACAGTGGTGGGAATATTTTAATATTCGGCGGACTCGGTACCACAGCAAAGAATGATATGTGGAAATTCAGGATGGGCAGTAACACATGGGAAAGCATTAACCAGGGTTCTGTTATCCCCGGTGCAAGATGGGGTCATACAGGTATTTATATTCCCGCGCAGGATAGAATGGTTATCTTTGGCGGTGAAGGTGATTCATTATACACTGATACATGGCAGTATAGTAATGTAAGTGTAATTGGGATTGAACCGATTTCAAATAATATTCCGTATGAATATAAATTAGAGCAGAACTATCCTAATCCGTTTAATCCTACTACAAAAATTAAATTTGCTATAAGCGGCACATCAGTAGCACAGACATTCCTGTCTGTGTATGATTTAACCGGGCGTGAAGTCACAGTACTTGTCAACGGGCAACTGCAGCCCGGAAGTTATGAAATTGAATTTGATGGAGGTAATTTGCCGAGTGGTGTTTATTTCTATCAGCTCTCATCAGGAAGCTTTAAGGAAACCAGAAAGATGTTGATGATAAAATAGTCCCGAGTGCTCCGGACTGTTTTATCAGAAATCCCGAAACACCGGGGATATTGTTAAAATGACGTTACTATAAATTTTCTCTAAGTATTAATAAAATTTATTTGTTACAGCAAAAGGCGGGAAGTTTACCCGACTTTTTTTTTGATTGATTAGCGTTAATTTTTTGAGTATTTTTGCTGTTTAGGCGAAAATTATCAACAAAGGAGTCCTCCTTCAGGGTTGTAAACCTTAGGGGCAATATTTTAACAAGTAATTAAATTTTTCAGGAAATAACAGGCTATTAATGTCCAGAATTGACAAAATAAAAGAGTACCTTACAGAATTAAATCTTGATGCTTTCTACGTGACCCATATACCTAACATTCGTTATTTAAGCGGGTTTTCAGGGTCATCTGCTTATCTTATTATCACAAAAAATAAGAATTACTTTTTTACCGATTTCAGGTATAAAGAACAGTCAAAAGAACAGGTAAAAGGCTGCGAAATTATTGTAAATTTTTCACCTCCTGAAGAGATAAAGAATGTATTTGCTGCAGAAGGGTTTAAGAATGTTGGGTTTGAACCAACTCACTTAACAGTATTCCAGCTTGATACTCTTAAAGCAAGTTATCCCGGGGTTAACTTTATAGCAATACCTGAGCGGATTGAAAAACTTACAATGATAAAGACTCCCGATGAAATTGCGAAGATAAAGAAAGCATGTGAAATTACTGATAGAGTATTCAGTAAATTGCTTGAAGTTATAAAACCCGGTATGAAGGAAAAAGATGTATCAGCGGAAATTTCATACTGGCATAAAATGTACGGCGCTGAAAAAGATTCATTTGACCCTATTGTTGCAAGTGGCTGGCGCGGTGCATTACCTCATGGGATGGCAAGTGATAAGATAATAGCTTCAGGTGAAATGGTTACGCTTGATTTTGGCTGTATATATGACGGCTTATGTTCCGATATGACACGGACAATTTCTGTTGGCAAGCCAAATGATGAAATGAAAAAGATATATGATACAGTACTTGAATCACAAATGCGTGCAATTAATGCCGCAAAGGAAGGTGTTTCAACAAAAGGGCTTGATACGATTTCACGTGACTATATAAACAGTAATGGTTATGAAGGGAAATTCGGGCACGGACTTGGACACGGGTTAGGAATTGAAGTGCACGAAATGCCCAGTGTAAGCCAGAGAATGGATATTGCTATTCCGGCAAACGTAGTTGTAACAATAGAGCCCGGTATATATGTTGAAGGTTTGGGTGGAGTAAGAATAGAGGATGATATAGTCTTAAAAGCAGGCGGCTGTGATGTATTGAACAGTTCATCAAAAGAACTGATAATCATTTAGTTTTTTTTGGAGTGAACTGACTGCGTCAGTTCAATAATATGCGCATTGACATAGTCAATGCAATCCAAAGAAAAGCAAAGAAAAGCAAAGAAAAGCAAAATCGCATTGATATAGTCAATGCAATCCAAAGAAAAATAAATATTTGAAAAAAGTATTAGTAATAACGCATGATTTTCCGCCAATTGGCAAGGGGAGCGTACTGCGTCCACTCAAGTTCAGTAAGTATTTCAGGAATTATGACTGGGAGCCTATAATACTGACATCAACTCCAAAATCATATTACTTCAGAGATAACACTTTGCTTGATGAGGTAAATGAGCTTGGAATAAATGTATACAGAACAAAAGGCGCAGGGAACAATCTGCTGACAGGAAAAAAACTTAAAGACCTGCCAAACGAGGGATTGCGTAAGCTTAAAAGAAATTCCACCCGTTTCAGAAAACAGCCGGATGAACATAAATCATGGATAGCAAAAGCCGTAAAGCTTGGCAAAGAAATTATTGAATCTCACAAGATAGAAATTATTTACGCAACCGGACCTTCATTCACTGCGTTAATAGCAGCAGGTGAGTTGAAAGAAAAGTATAAAATACCATTGGTTACAGATTACCAGGATTCATGGCTGCACTCGGCAACATCATATTATCCAATGGGTTACCACCGCCTGAGAAGCATGAAAATTGAGCAGGAAGTCATCAGGGTAACAGATGAAATAATTACCACAAACCGCAGGATAAAGGAATACCTTATTGAAGAGTATGACTATCTTAAGCATGATGATATCAATATACTTCACCACGGTTTTGATGAAGATGATTTTAAAAAAGCATTACGGCGCCCTTTACCCGAAAAACCCAAAATGCGTTTTACAAGCGTAGGGAATTTCTTCGATCTTATAACGCCAAAATATTTCTTTGAAGGGTTAAAAATAGCTTTCACAAAGAAACCTGAGATGAGAGGTAAGATCGAAGCGTGTATCATTGGCGGTATTTCAAGAGAGAACCTGAAACTGATACAAAAAAATAATATTTCTGATGCGGTAGTAAACCCGGGTTATGTTGACCATATCGAGGCAATAAGATATATGCTTGCAAGTGATGTATTGTGGTTTATGGTGGGCAAAGGTTACGGCGAAGAAGTTGTTGCGCCTGTTAAGCTTGCAGAATATTTTGGCTCCAGGAAACCGATATTAGCTTCTGTGCCTGATGGCGCAGCTAAACAATTATTAAGAGGCTATGATGCTGTAAGGATTTGTGAACCTGATGAGCCTGAGGAAATTGCCAAGCTGATAATTGAATTTTACGAGCTCTATACAAACAGGATGATGCCTATTGCCAATGAAGAAGTGGTAAGTAAATTTAATGTTGATAAGCTCACATACCAGCTGGTAAGGTATTTCGAATTTTTGAGAGATATTCCGCCTGAGTTTGGTATAAGAAAATCAAAGCCTGCTATGGAAAATGAATATTAAGTTTTGTCATGCTGAACTCTTGACTTTATGTTGTTTTCAGCATCTGTTTTTTGATTATGATTTTTGTTTATTTAATTATATAGTCCCTGAACCAAGTTCATGGTGACATGTTTAAACGTTTTTTGAATCCATACTGTTATAAATCCTTTCAATGATCTCAACAGTTTTCATTCCTTCAAAGGCATTTGCGGCTATTGTACCGCTGTTTGTAAGTACATCAAGTACGTTCTCGTAAACTTTTTCGTGGTTGCTCATTGAGCCCTGGTAAAAGCCGTAATCATTTGCAGGTCTTGATTCCGGCAGACCTTCTATCATAAATCCTTCTATTGACTGGTATTCAAGAACATTCAGATACTGTCCGCCAATTTTTACAGTGCCATGTTCGCCAAACACTGTAATAGAGCCTTCCATGTTCTTTTTGTAACTGTTAACAGTATAATTAATTGTGCACAGCGCGCCGTTAACAAACTCACCAATAACAACACCGGTATCTTCAAATTCAACTAATTCATTGTGAATAAAATTTCTGCCAATGGCATCAAGAGATTTGAAATCACCAATTAACCAGTAGAGCAGGTCAATAAAATGGCTGAATTGAGTGAACAGAGTTCCGCCATCAATCGCTTTTTTCCCCTTCCAGTCAGACTGCCTGTAATATTCATCGTTCCTGTTCCAGAAACAGTTCAGCTCAACATTTAATATTTTCCCGAGTTTTCCATCATCAATAATTTGCTTTAAAGCCGCTACAGGGGGATTGAACCGGTTTTGCTTTACAATAAAAAGATCCTTTCCCGATTTATCTGATTCAATCATCATTTTTTTACACTGGTCAACACTTATAGCCATAGGCTTTTCACACAGTACATTTTTGCCTGCTTTGAGTGAAAGAATTGTGTGGTCTGTATGGAATGAATTTGGTGTGCATACAGATACTACATCAATATCTTTAACTTCACTTAAGAGCGCCTCAATTGATGTGAAGTGAGGAGCAGAATATTTTTCTGAAAATTCCTTTGCCCTGTTTGGTTTTATATCACATACAGCAGAAAGATTGGCAATATTACTTATTATCTCAGCGTGTCTTGCGGCAATCCTGCCGCATCCAACAATTGCAAAATTTATTTTTTTCAATAAAAAATTATATTATTTCTGTTGTTGGTCAAGTTATTGCGTTCCCAAACTGGAGTATGGGAACGAGGTTAACTGGCCAAGCCCTATATATTATGCAAATATCTTTAAAAAGAAAGGGTATTTCAAGTTAAATAAATTCTGAGCTAGCGAAGCGAGAGAAGAATCCATAATAATAAAATCAAAAGATTAGCCACGAATTACACTAATTACACAAAAGATGATTTTTACATTCCAAGAAGCGGATGAAACTTAAAATTGATATGATTATTTTTTTACAAGTATGGATTCTTCCTGCCTGAACTGCCGTTACGGCAGGCAGGCGCTCCGCTCAGGATATATCCTACTCATAACTCAACGTATTCACCCAGCTAATGTAATCACTTTCAAGTTCACTTAGACTCTTACCTGTAATATTTTCGAGCTGCTTTTTACCTGTGTTATCATCTTTGTAGGTATCACGGAATGATTTATAGAATTTCTTCAACAGGTTTTGTTCCTGCAGGTACATACAAAGATATCTTGCCTGCGCGTAATTTACATCGCTTCGTTTGCCGTAGAATTCCTCCCAATCAGTTTTAACTAGAACATCTATTGATGTATATGATTTATCTTTTAAGGCATCCTGCAGCGCGGGTAAGCGCCAGTTGACATATCCTAAAATAGTTTTGTTGTTAAGCGAGCATCTTTCATACAAAGAGCCAAGACCTTCATTGAACCATGAAGGTATATCGGGGAAATCATACCTGGCAAGCGCATGTGTCATTTCATGCACAAGTGTTCCTGTACCGGTATTAATATTCATGAGCATAGTTTTTTCCGAGGGCTTGTAATAACCGTATCTTGAGAGGTTATCGTCATCATAGAGCTTCTTTGCCCACAAGCGGTAAGTGTCATCATTTTTAAAAAGGAAAATTGTTGTGGCCTCATCAGGCTTCAGGGAAAAATAATCATTATAAAAACACTCAACAGCTTTATCAATTGTGCCGTCAAGTATTTTATCGGTTTCAGTTTCTGATAGGTTGCTTGCAATGACAAAATATGAATGTTCCTTCACTATAAAATCAGAACTAAGCTTTTCTTTGAGTTCATTTATACGCGCGGTAAAATTAATTGATACACTGTCCTTATTCAGGGTATTAGAAGTAACAGTATTCAGATTTTTTTGCGCTTTAGTTTCATCAGCAGTTCTGCAGTCAGAAACAGAAAATACAAGAATTAAGCAAATTAATATCTTTTTCATAGGCTTTATTAGTGTTAATATACTTTATAAACTGTAGAATGAGCTAATAGTTTCACCCTAACATTTGTTAGGCGATTTTAAAATAATTCATCTCTTTTACAAATATTTACACCAATTTACGGAAAATTTTATCATATTATATCGTAACTATTTTAGGTAAATTAACAAAATTTTGATTGCTTGAAATAGTGCATTAAATTCATTAACTTAATGAACTAAAAATAAGGGAAATTATTGAAAAAAGATAACTCCAAAAAAGAGCCAGATATTATAAAACAGGAATCATTAGAGCCCGAAATTTTACAGGAAAATGAAGAATTTTCCGAAGGTGAAGATAACCCGTTAGATAAACTGAGTCCTTCAGAGTTGGAAGCCAGGAAGAGGGATTTTGAAAAAGAGGCAATTCCTCACATGAAGATCCTGTTTAACTATGCTTTAAGAATGTCAGGGGACCAGCTTGAAGCTGATGACCTTGTGCAGGATACCTATATGCGCGCCTTCAGATTCTTTCACAAGTTTGAGCGGGGAACTAACTGCAAAGCATGGCTGTTCAGGATAATGAAGAATTGTTATATCAACAAGTACCGCAAGAATAAAAAAGAGCCTTCAAAAGTTGATTATGAAGATGTACAGAATTTTTACGATTCGATAAGAGACGATGTAGTTGATCCGAACGATCTTGAACACAAGGTGTTCTCGAACCTGCTTGATGATGAAATGATGAACGCTTTAAATTCACTGCAGGATGATTATAAAACAGTTGTTATACTTTGTGACCTCGAAGGATTAAGCTATGAAGAAATAGCTGAATTCCTTGATGTGCCGATAGGGACGGTAAGAAGCCGGTTGCACAGAGGAAGAAAAATTTTACAGAAAAAACTTCAGGACTATGCAAGGTCCAGGGGTTATTCAGTTGAATCAATGGCATAGGCTTCATAAGCCCGTTTCATTATTTTTAAACTGAATTTAACGGAGAAATTATTATTTTCAAAAACCATCAAATATTTTTATGCCTATGGGTCTGAATACTACTACTTTTAACATTGATGAATTAGTTACATCATATGCAGATAACCAAATTTCGGATCCTGAGACCAAAAAGCAGATAGAAGAACTTCTGGCTAAAGACCAGATACTAAATGCTAAATACCGCTCAGAGATCTTAACACGAAATTTGTACAGAGCGCGGTTTCCACAGGTTGAGTTACCCAGGGAAACATACACTAAAGTAATATCATCAATTGACGGCATAATAGCCGGCGCACAAAAAAAAATTTTAGCATCGGGGCTATTAGCAAATACACAAATTGAATATCCCTCATTCTGGCAATCACTCAAAGAAGCTTTCACTGAAAAATTCATCGGAGTTCCAAGGTATGCATTTGCAATTTTAGCATTTGTAATTATCGGGGGGCTTGTTGTATTTTCAGGGGGTAAGAAAACAAAGAATCCGTATATACTTTCTGGTACTGAAAACAGCATTATGATACAGGCTGTTGACAGCTTTCATAAGTTTGTTAAAGGCGATGTTAAGCCGCAATTATCTACCAGTAATGCTGCTGAGATTGAAAAGTATGTTATGGAAAAAGCGCACTTTGATCCATATGTGCCTGAAATTGAAAACTACCAGCTCTCAGGGGTTGTGTGTAATGAATATCACGGGCAGCAATTAGCGCATTTATTTTATGCAGATTCCAAAGGACAGTTAATTTATATTTTGCAGGTACCTGTATCAGCAATACAGAAAAGAGATATGGATCTTCCTGAGGACGTACAGAAAGAAATTGTAAAAGCTAAATATTATATGTGCGATGAAGTTGATGATAATGACTGCACTATGACATTATGGTACAAGGAAAATAATGTTTGCGCTTCTATGACAACCATGCCTAAGAAGGAAATGGTTGCCGCATTCACAAGGTTTAATAAATAATCAATTGATATAAACATGTATAAGTTATTTTTTGTAATATTATTGGCTGCATTTGTTTCGCTGAACTGCTCAAAGGTGAGTGAAACAAATAAAGATGTAAAGCCAACTGATAGTAAACAGCAAACAACTCAGCAAAATCAGCAGAATACCGGACAGCAGCAGACAACATCAACGGCAAGTTCTTATGCTGTAAAGGATGTGGATGAAGATGTTAAGAAAAATGAAATGGTTGATTTTAAATGGGTTGAAGGCGGTAAGGAGATTAAGCTTTCTGATTATAAAGGTAAAGTGATACTTCTGAACTTCTGGGCAACATGGTGTCCGCCATGCAGAAAAGAACTACCAGATCTTTCAACCTTAAGCAGTGAGTTAAAAGATAAGGACTTCAAGATGATAGGTGTATCAGTAGATGATAACCAGGAAGTATTGAATAACTTTCTTAAGACAAATAACCTGCCGTACACAATACTTTTTGAGCCAAACGTACTTGTATCAAAATATATGGATGCAGCCGGACAGAACCAGAACGTTGTGCCGCAGACATACATCATAGATAAGAACGGCAAAGTTGTAGAGGCGATTATGGGAGCCCGAAGCAAAGCGGATTTTATCAGTTTAATAAATAAGTATTTGTAAAAGAAATTTAATTTTGTTTTATAAGCCGTCTTATATTTATGAGTCGGCTTTTTTTATGACCCAAATCATAGTAATTCCTTGGGTTATGTATTATTTTTGTATTGAAACCCATAACTATCTTAAGTTACTTATTAAAACCCGAGCCTTGATGCTGAATTTTCCTCTAAATTAAACTCATTTTATTAAATTACAGTATTAATAATTTTTTGCTTTAATATTGCAAATTGCTGAAAACTGTATTATTTTAAGAAAACAGCTTACTGGAAACCTGCTGAATATTATTCAAAATATGTATGAATGAAAAGACTCAATATTACCTGAAATCCAGCCAAAAATTAAAAGCTATAGTATTTTTAATTTTAGGTTTTTTATTTTGTCAAAGTGTATTATGCCAATATACCTGGCAAAGGACTTATAGAAGCCCCTTAATTAATGGAGACGATGAAGCATTTGATGGTTGTTTTGCTGATGGCAGTAATTTCTATGCTGTAGGAAGTGCCGCATCTGGCCCGCCATATTTTTTTGTGCTTAAGATTAATCAATTTGGAGACACAGTTTGGACGAAAACATTTAGTGATGGAAGGCTGCTTTCGGTAACACCCGACAGGAACTTTGGATGCGTTACGACTGGTTTAAGGGGCGCGCCGTTTTCTGTAAAATTAAGCAGCAGCGGAAATTTAGTTTGGGATAAGACATATAATAATGCAGAAGCGCATGATATAACAAGAACAAATGATAGTGGTTATGTTTTATGCGCCGGGGTCTTTTCGGGATATGTATGTAAATTAGATACTGCGGGAAATATACAATGGGAACGAACGTACACAAGCATACCTTTAGAATTATACACAATTGAAATAGCGCTTGACGGAGGATATATATTAGGAGGCAGAAAATTTATTACCGGAAACTGGAAAGCATATTTATTAAAAATTGATGGAGCAGGAAATATTGTATGGGAAAAAACATATATTTATGAAAGCTCAATTACAGCAATAGCAAAAAAAAATAATGGTTATATTTTTATTTCCAGTACTTTCGTTGGCGCTCCTTTAAGGACAGTAACACTGAAAACGGATCTTTCAGGAAATTTGCTCCTTACGGATACACTTTTGAATAACAGTTTATGGGATTCATATCCTTCAATTGTTGGGATAAATCAGAATAAATTCATCGTTTCTTTTCATAGTGATGTACCAGAACCTGAAATCTGGGGGAGCAGGATAATTTCAATTGATTCGAATTTAAAAGTAATTAAAGAATTATTGCTTAAGCCTGATACGAATTCCCTAAATATTTATAAAGTTATTAAAGCTCCAGGATCCAATATTGACGATCTGCTATGTATTGGTTCTGCTGAACCAAATAGCGGTGGTGATTTAGATGTTTACATTGCGAGAATTGATAGTTCGCTTAATCAGCCTCCACCGAATTCAATAACCCCAATTTCAAATGAAATTCCAAGTAATTATTTATTATTCCAAAATTATCCAAATCCTTTTAATAATACAACAATAATAAAATTTGCTGTCGTTTCTACATCAAATGTTGAAATAAAAATATTTGATATTTTAGGTAAAGAAATAGCTACCCTTATTAATAAAACATTGTTACCTGGTACTTATACTTTGGCTTACAATATTGGCAATATATCAAGCGGATTGTTTTTATATCAATTAATAGTGAATAGTAAAATTATTGAAACAAAAAAAATGATTTATCTTAAATAGTTTTTTAAAAATTATTTTTATTTAAGGAGAATAAACCTATGCGAAATTTTATAAAGTTTATAATTATCTTAAACTTTGTTTTTAAAATTCAGATCTTATTTTGTGGAGGAGGTGAATTATGGATTTCCAATAATACATCAACTGAAGTGAGAATACATGTTTATACAATAAGTATGATTTTTAATAAATATAAAAATTAACCTACTGGTTTGAAATATAAATTAGAGCAGTG
>JANPBV010000260.1:0-1960 GCA_031430615.1 Ignavibacteria bacterium
GTATAACATAAAACTCTTATCATTCATTTAATACAATTTTTCAATTCTAATAGGTCCCTGAAAAATTATTACCTTTAAAGTTTAATCCTGCCAGTACAGTTTCTCTATTAGAAAGATCTCCAATGATATTTCTTTTCGGAAGCGGTTGCCTGCGAATTAAGGTCGGAATGGCAAGTATTTGATATTCCCGCGCAAGTTTTGGTTTTTTCAACAGGTCAATTACTTCTATTTTGTACTTCCCCTTCAATAATTCTTCGCAAATAAATTTCAGATTATTTAAAGCGTTAATGCTTTTTAATGTCTTTCCTGCAATAAATAAACTTAGTAACCATTTATTATTTCGTACTTTTGCCGCCTGCTCTAATTGCCTGCCGGTTTTTGATTTTACATTTTTGAGGGTCATATTGCTATACTTTTAATATTTTTTATTTGTTTTTTTGCGGCAGCTACTTTTACGGGAACGTCACCTCTTCTGCTCTTAGCCATTTTTAATTTGTCTTTACTGAATGTTTCATTTCTTGCTTTCTCAATCCCGATAATTTTTAAAGCCTCAGATTGTTCAGCTTCAAATTCAGATCTGAGTACAATAACCTGCGCTTCCATCGCTTCCCGCTTACGCTCTAAACTAAATTGTTTACTTCCAATTTCCTGCTGACGCAGTAATTGTTCAGCATCATCTTTGGTTTCCTGCGAGAGTCTTGCCGAGCCTGTCAATACTCCCTCAGCGCCAACATACACATCCAACAGCTCAATACCGTGGTTTGTCAGCATAAACTCACGGATCTGATTTGAATGCGCCATACCGCGTGATTTAAGTACATATAATCCCCTGTTACGCTCACCGCCAATTTCAATATCACGCAAAAGCAGCCACGTATCAATTAGGGATGAGATATATACTTCGTCAATTTCCATACTGCTATCGCCTGATGAAAGACTTGTGAAGAATGCAGTGATCTGATTCATCTTTAAAAAATCTAACAGGCGCAGTAACATTGTTTTAACTTCAGTTTTATTTTCTCCCATCACAAATGCATTTATAGGGTCAAGAACAACGATATCAGGTTTAAATTTGTTGATCAATTTAATACTTGTGGTCAGATGAGTTTCCAGCCCGTAGAGTGTGGGGCGTGTTGCATGAAACTGAAGTATCCCCTTTTTTTCCCACTGTTCTAAATGTATGCCAATTGAAGTCATATTACGAGCTAGCTGATTTGGAGATTCTTCGAAACTGAAATATAATACCCGCTCCCCGCGTTTACATGCCGCTTCAACAAATTGAGAGGCAATGCTGGTTTTTCCCGTTCCGGCTGTGCCTGAAACTAGAACCGTGCTTCCTTTAAAGTAACCTTTCCCGGAAAGCATTGTATCGAGTCTTGGAATACCGGTTGAGATCCTGGCTTGTGTTGTACCATGATTCAATCCAAGTGAAGTGACCGGTAAAACAGAGAATCCATCTTCATCAATTAGGAATGGATACTCATTTGTTCCGTGTGTTGAACCGCGGTATTTTACAATACGCAGACGCCGTATGGATGATTCATCACTCACACGATGATCAAGGAGAATTACACAATCAGAGACATATTCTTCCAAACCATTTCGCGTAAAATTCCCATCACCACGCTCTGCGGTAATAATTGTTGTTACACCCTTTTTTTTCAGCCATTGGAATAATCTGCGAAGCTCTGCCCGCAGAATAATAGAATTTGGCAGCTCAGAAAACAGCGTTTCAATTGTATCCAGTACAACTCGTTTAGCCCCAATACTTTCAATTGCGTAATGTATCCTTATAAATAAACCTTCCAGGTCATATTCACCGCTTTGTTCAATATCTTCGCGTTCAACATGAATGTGCTCAAGCCAGATCTCTTTTTGCTCTACCAGCTTGTTCAGATCAAATCCCAATGAAGCAACGTTTTCCGTAAGTTCTTTCTCAGTTTCTTCGAAAGAGATAAAT
>JANPBV010000261.1:0-2127 GCA_031430615.1 Ignavibacteria bacterium
ATCCACATTGTTAGCTACGACTGTTGTTATAGTTTCCACGACTGTTTTAAACTTTACTCTGATAAACAACGGGGAAATAGGCGAGCCATTGAGTCGATTCTTTATGCTAATAAACTGCTGATATTTTTGCCATTAATTAAATGTTTAAGTCAGGTTCTTAAACCTGACTTGCAGACTTTGTCTGCATGATATTTATTTAAAATATAGCGTCAGGTCTGCACAAAGTGCCCCCTTACCTTTACAAGGCAAACAGGGTTGTAAACCTTCGGGCTGAAAGCCTTGTTTCTAAGGGATGACCTCACACAAGCAGTAAATTCATTGACCGCAGAGCGGTCAAACGTTTATAGGCGGAAATTTAAGAAAGATAATTGACCCCGTCGGGGTCACACATTGTTATATAAAATTATGTTCGACTCCGATGGAGTCGTGATTTTGTTTGTGGTTCATTTTCTATAAATGTTAGACTCCTAACGGAGTCATTTATTTTTTTTGACATTTGGATTTTTGAAATATGACATTATAAGTACACGACAATTTTTTGTAACCATAAGAACTTTAAACAGGATTTATAACATCTGTCTAAAACAACAAATAGTGTCAGGTCTGCACAAAGTGCCCCCTTACCTTTACAAGGCAAACAGGGTTGTAAACCTTCGGGCTGCAAGCCTTGTTTCTAAGGGAGGACCTCACACAAGCAGTTATGTTAGTAATCTTCTGATATTTTTGCCATTAATTTTATTACTATTGACAATCACAACATTTTACATTAATTTGAAAAGTTAAAAATAAATAAGACCCGAATCCTTTGAGTTTTTTGTGAAAGACAGAAAACTAATGCAACTGATACAATTCGATTAAAAATTAAAATAGAAAATGATTAAAAAACCCAAAAAACCGTTAAAAATATTTAATGCAACAGAATTTTGTATTGCATTGCTGTTTATGGGTTTATCTATGGGTTTAAGTTTTGGGCAGAGTATAACTTGGGAGAGGGCTTATTTACAATCAAACTGGACTACAGGTTATTCAATTAAGCAAACGAGTGATGGAAATTACATTACATGTGGTTTACGTACAAATTATGGAGGTTTTGTTACAAAGTTGAATCACATGGGAGATACTCTTTGGGTAAGATATTTTCCAGTTGCTGAGCTTACTTCAATAGTTGAAACAAACGACGGAAAATATGTTACGGTAGGTTGGACTGATAATGTACACATTATAAAATTAGATACAAACGGTGGTATAATCTGGACAAGAGAGTTTAATGAACCTGGATATGATACACGTGCTTATAATCTTTGTATAACAATTGATGGTGGTTTCGCTGCCGTCGGAGAAGCAAGGACGAATGGACCGACAACTTTATCCGGTTACTTACTAAAGATAGATGTTATTGGAAATAAATTATGGTCAAAAATATATTCTACAAATAGTAATTTTAATGTTCTTTATTCAGTAAAAGAAATACAGCCAAGTGGATTTATATTATCAGGTGGCGAATATAACAGCGGTAATAATCAAATATTCTTAATCAAAACATATGCAAACGGAGATACTTTATGGACTAAATCCTTTGGCACTCCATATGCTGAACGTGGATATACAAGTTTCCAAACATTTGATAAAGGTTTTCTGAGTATAGGACATATATTTTTTGGTGCTGCTCAGATAAGGCTATATTTTTCTAAAATTGATAGCTTAGGAAATTTACTTTGGACTAAAATTTATGGAGACACATTAAAAAATTATGAAATTAGGTCTTCTGACTGCGCAGCATATAACTCTAACAATAATTCGTACTTAATAACGGGAAGATACGAAACCGGATCAAGTTCTTTGGATACAACCAAATTATTTATTTTATCTATTGATTCACTCGGCAACAGACTTTGGGAGAAGTTATATTATAAAGATACTGCTGTTATTGAGGGTGCTTCAGTTGATTTATGTAATGACAGTGGATTTGTTGTGGTGGGTGATTTGTTAGACCATCCAATTAATAATTCATTAACATTGAAGTACGGCGAGCGTACGTACTTTCGCAAGCGGTTTTGTTCGATTTTGTCGAAGTGCGTGAGGACGGAGTAGAGTTTGCTGTCGGTCATTGATATTTTATTTTTGTGC
>JANPBV010000262.1:0-1568 GCA_031430615.1 Ignavibacteria bacterium
CATTTTTTGAGCCTGCTAATATTGTTACAAATATTATGGAAAAAGTCGGCTTTAAATATTTCTTCGCGGAGTGTTACCCGATGACTGGCAGATACAGTGACCCGCCTGATACTAACCCTGATTCCACTTTCAGCAGGATACCCAATACACTGCCAAACCATACGCCGGGCAATAATCATGTGCTTGCATTAGATACGACACCCGCAAGATATGATACATGGCTTCAGAATAATCTTGATAAGTATCCATTTTTTTTGGAAGACGGGGTTGAACCCGAATATACTACAGTTAATAGCAGCAGGAAGTCGGCTGCCTGTACTACCATATTGAGATTGGACCAGCAAGAAGGTTATTACCAGTGGATAA
Source organism: Ignavibacteria bacterium (assembly GCA_031430615.1). Taxonomy (GTDB): domain Bacteria; phylum Bacteroidota; class Ignavibacteria; order Tepidaquicellales; family OLB5; genus OLB5. The sequence continues at coordinate 367 of JANPBV010000262.1, forward strand.
TGAAGATAGCCGATTATATGGGCAAACACGGTTACCCGTTTATCCACATGCCGCAGGCACACCAGTGGTACTGGCCCGGTGAAGTTAGAAGAGAGCCAACCAACGAAGAGCTTGACCTGCTTGCAAATATACCAATTACATACGGAGCTAAGGGGCTTATGTATTTCTACTATCCCTATGATAATTTTGAGCAAAGCCCCTGCATAAAATACGGAATTGGCATGGAAAATAATGATAACAGCGGCAATTTAAGGGAAGCAAATGTCTATAATGAAACAAAATTTAAATGGCATGTAGTAAGAGATATTGGATTGAGAATGAAAGACTGGGCTCCTTATATAATGAGCTTTGATGATTTTAACAGGCATTCATATATTTACAGGGATGAAACCGAACGCACTGCTTTGCTTTCAAACTCATATTTTGCGGATGTAGTTACATATATATATGGTTCAGGCGCCCCGCCCTGTACTAACGATGCCCCACCAGTTACAATACCTCAAGGGATGAGATACGAATGTAATGAAGACCGTTACTTACAGGTCGCAACATTTAAAAAAACCGTTGATGACGGTAATAAATATTTTATGATAGTGAACCGGAGATGCTCGCCTGTACAAAATGACTATAATGATGGCAGAAGGGATGTTAGGGTTGCTTTTGATTATAATTCAAACCAGTTACCAAATTATAATATCTGGAATATAATTGATGTTGAAACTGACGCTATTGTTGGTACTTTCAATAAAATGCTTTATAATAATTATGTTGATCTTGGCTGGTTTAACCCCGGTGAAGGCAGGCTTTATAAAATAATGCCAACAGTTATTGGGGGCGGAATATTAACAGGTGACGAAGTTATATCAGGTCAAAGCTTTACCTGCGAAGCACCTGTTTATAATAACGGTTATAACATAACAATAGGCGCAAATACAACAATCCATTTTAATGACAGCTCAAAGTTTGTGATGGATGGCGGTGTGTTTACTGTTGGTGACCAGAATGCATCAGGTTCGCAAAGCATAACAAGCGATGCAGTATCTGGAAGCTCATGGAAGGGTCACAGTTTTACCAATTGTGAAGTAAATATATACGGCGCAACTTTCAGCGGCCTCGCAAATGATACCACATACGCGGTAAATATAATTGATTGTCCCGTTGTTGATATACGAGGCTGTACGTTTAATACCAACAATTCATTA
>JANPBV010000263.1:0-2527 GCA_031430615.1 Ignavibacteria bacterium
GGTTCACCACCGGCATTCCCGGTTTCTATAATTCCCCTGTTTTGAAGGTAGCTATCTATCATTGAAAGGTTATTATCTATCTTGTTGAGTTTTTGGCTTAACTGAAGACTATCGTATGTCTGAAGTTTTGTATTTACTTCTGAAAGCTCGCTGGTTAAACTGTGTTTATCCAGACTAACCTTAAATGAATACGCGAATACACAAAAGAACAGGACCAGGGCAAACATAACTGCAGACCCTGCATAAATCAGATATTTTTTGTAATTAGTTATAAGGGTGCGGTTCAGTTCAATCGATCTTATTTCCTCATCATCATTACCGACAATAAGTATAGTAACTTTTTTTGTATCCATTTGGAAAATTTTAGTTGAACACTATTTATTAAATTAAATAATATTCTTAGGATACCTTCTGGTTTTTAAAAGAAATATACAAAAGAAATCCCGAGAATACCTCTTCTACCTTTTCCCCAAAAGGCTCCTCGCATCTAAATCTAAATTGTTTGATTGAGCTACAAATATAACAAATTACTTTAGGAAAATCAATCATTTACGGTAGGAATATTTGGTTTAATTATCAATTTATAACCACTATATTCCTATAATAGTTGATTAATATAGATAAAGTAATAGTTAATATAAGAAAGGAATTATCCGTTTTGTAGATGCTCTATAAGAAGAATATTCAGGAAATTTGTTTAAAAGGAAACCCTCTTCAATGGATGATTTTATTATGAAAAATAAGAACAATATTGCAAGCCATGCCAGACTATAGAATGCCTGAAAATACATAACAACTCCAAGCATTATAATTAATACTGTGAAGTACATTGGATGCCTGATAAACTTATATACCCCTGAAGTTTTAAGAACGCTGCTTACCCTGGGTACCGGATTTGGGGTCATATACTGCCCAAAATTAATAAGTATCAGCATGAAAAGCGCTGTACCAATTAATATTAAAGTTACACCTATGTAATGAACAAACGGCATAAGCGCACGGTTTACCAGTTTAAATTCATACGCTGAGGATATCACAATTATAAATAACAGGATAAACTGAACAGCAACTAAAACCCAGCCTTTTGATTTATCTGACATTATTTATTTACTATGCATGAGCTTCATACCAGTTAATGCCCTCACCCATTTCAACTTCTATCGGTACATTCAGCTTAATAGCATTTTTCATTTTATTCTGCACTATCTTTTTAACAGTATCAATCTCCGATTTCTCGCAATCGAATACCAATTCATCATGTACCTGTAATATCATTTTTGATTTAAGTTTTTTCTTTTTGAATTCATCGAAGATATTTATCATGGCAATCTTTATCATATCAGCAGCAGTTCCCTGAACCGGCATATTTATACAAATTCTCTCATCTCTCTGCCTTACCACAGAGTTCTTATTATTGATATTAGGCAAATACCTTCTTCTGCCTGCAAGTGTTTCGGTGTAGCCCTTCTTACGGGCAAATTCCTTAGTCTTTTCCAGCCAATTGTTAATTGTGGGGAAGTTGGCAAAGTATGAGCTGATTATATCCCGTGCCTCTCTTTGATCGATATTGAGCCTTTGAGCGAGTCCGAATGCCTGTATGCCGTATATCAGCCCAAAATTCACTTCCTTGGCTTTCCTTCGCATATTAGCGTCAACTTTATCAAGCTTAACTTTGAATACTTTTGCGGCGGTTTCTGTGTGAATATCATGCTTCTTTTCGAAAGCCTTTATCATATTATCGTCATTCGATAGATGCGCCATTATACGAAGCTCGATCTGTGAATAATCAGCCGATAATATAATATTTCCTTTTTTATCAGGAATAAACGCTTTCCTGAGACTTCTTCCTATTTCAGTTCTGATCGGAATATTCTGTAGGTTTGGATTTGCGCTTGAAAGCCTTCCGGTAGCAGCAACAGTTTGGTTATATGATGTATGTATCTTTCCGGTTCGCTTGTTAATTATCTCTAGAAGTCCCTCTGTATATGTTGAGCGCAGCTTTGTAACTGTTCGGTAATCAAGCAGTTTAAGCGCTATCGGATGTTCATTTCTAAGCTCTTCCAGAACTTTTGTATCAGTTGAAAAGCCTGTTTTAATTTTTCTCTTAGTTGCAAGCTGAAGTTTATTGAAGAGTATATCAGATAGCTGTTTGGTTGAATTAATATTGAATTTCACACCGGCAGATTCATAGATTTCCTTTTCAAGCCTTTTTTCAGCAATCTTAAGATCTTCGTTAATATCGCTTAGTATTTTAGTATCTACCCTAACGCCGGTGAATTCCATATCAGCAAGAACCTCAATAAGAGGGAATTCAATTTCTTTGCATAATGTATCAAGGCTAATTTTTTTTAGCTCATATTCAATCCTGTGATAGAGCCTTAAAGTTACATCGGCATCTTCAGCGGCATAATCAGATGCAAGCTGATATGGAACCTGGTCCATAGTTATATAATTAGCTTTGGTATCACCAATAAGCTTTGTGATTGGTACGCACTCATAATTCAGGTATTGCTCGGAAAGGTTATCC
>JANPBV010000264.1:0-2603 GCA_031430615.1 Ignavibacteria bacterium
TATGACATATTGAAATCATCATTATCATTCTGCGTAAATGATATTGATGGAATCAATATCCCAACTGCAATGGCTGCCATTATCAGATTTTTCATTTTTTTAAACATGGTAATTCTCCTTTAGTATCTTTTTTTGTAAAGCAATTCTAACTTTTTGTAAACTTTCTTTCTAATTATATGTAAAATAATGTAAATTGTTCCCAAATTTGTGAGAAAAAGATGGTATTATTTACCCTCACCCCCGGCCCCTCTCTCATAGGGAGAGGGGAAATGTATAATATATACCTTTTTTCATAATAATAATTTTACAATTGCAAACTAATAAAACATGTATTATATTTAACTTATATAAAGATACTTATTTCCAAGCTAGTGACATTATGTAATATTTAATTGATTTTATGGCTAAATTACTTTAAACTTACATAAGTAATAATGCATAATGTATTTAATAAAACCCGGGTTCCTTTTTTCCTTTCGAATTATATCCGAATTATTTTCTATTGTTTTGTTTTTATGTCTACGCAAAATGCAACTTTTTCTCAGTGGATTCAGCAGAACAGCGGTGTAACAGATGATCTGCGGGGTATTACAATGATAAATAACAATACAGGCTGGGTATGCGGCGATAACGGTAATATTTTAAAAACGACAAACAGCGGACTTAACTGGATTAATCTTAACAGCAGTTTTAATTATTCACTGACAGATATCCATTTTGTTAATAGTAATACAGGATGGACATCAACAAGAATAGGCGGTAAAATATATAAATCTACCAATGGAGGGTTAAACTGGTTTCTGCAATTTGAAACATTCCAATCTATTAATGCAATTTATTTTTTTGATACTTTAAAAGGATGGGCTGCCGGAAACGGCGGTGAAGTATTTTTGACAACTAACGGTGGGAATAATTGGGATTCCGTTGATCTTAATATTTCATTAAATGATATTATTTTTGTAAATGAATCCACTGGGTGGGTATGTGGTGGTGGGTATATCTACAAAACAACCGATGGCGGATATAATTGGAAATTGCAATATTCTACTAATGGTGGGGTGTTGTCTTCCGTAAGTTTTGTAAATTTGAACTTTGGTTGGGCTATAAATCTTGAAAGATACAGAATTTACAGGACAACAAATTCGGGCAATAACTGGATTTTAACAGATTCATTAAATGATTGCTTTAATGCTCATAATATATTATTTACAAGTTTAAATACCGGTTACGTAAGCGGTGATTGCGGACAAATGTTCAAAACCACCAACGCCGGTTTGAACTGGTTTCAGCAGATCACTGGAACAAATACATTCAGAAAAGCTGCGCATTTTCTGAATGATACAGTTGGATGGTCTGTTGGAGGTAACGGAGTAATAATAAATACATATACAGGCGGTGCAATTGTAAATGTTATTCATAATTCAGAATATACACCTGATGAATTCAGATTATTTCAAAATTACCCCAATCCGTTTAACCCAATATCTACGATTAAATATGATATCCCTAAACAATCACAGGTTACAATTAAGATATTTGATATTATTGGCAGAGAAGTTGCTACTATAGTAAATGAAACCAAAGAGCCGGGTTATTACACTGTTAGTTTTGATGGTACCAATTATTCAAGCGGTGTGTATTTTTACAGGATAGATGTCCTTCAAGCAGGGTCTTCTACACTATCATTTTCAAGTGTTAAAAAAATGGTTTTATTAAAATAAACCAAATTACCTGAATTCTTTAAAATTTAAGGACTTTCATTCGAAAGTCCTTTTTTTATAGGTATTAAGTTTGAATAGAATGAGCTAAATTGCCTGAATATGCTATCAGTCTCAGATGTTACAGTACAATTCGGCTCAAAGAAGCTGTTTGAAAATTTATCCTTTATAGTAAATTTAAAGGATAGAATTGGGCTTGTAGGCTCAAACGGAGCGGGTAAATCAACCCTGCTAAAGATAATTAATGGCCAAATCGAGTCAGATAAGGGCGAAATTGCCGTTTCCAAGCACACAACCGTTGGTTATTTACCGCAGGATGGGATTACATTCATGGGTAAAACTATATATGAAGAGGTCTATTCCGGCGTTGGTGATATTTCAGCCCTAAAGGATGAAATTGACCAGGTACAATTAGAGTTGGAAACGCACCCTGACCATACGTCAGATGAATACATGGATCTTGTTGAAACATACGGCGAGCTTCAGCATAAGTTTGAGCTGCTTGATGGCTTCAGGATAAAATCTAATATTGAAAAAATTCTTGAAGGTTTGGGATTTCACTCAAAGGATTTCGACAGGTTGACCGATGAATTTTCCGGCGGCTGGCAGATGAGAATTGCATTGGCAAAATTATTGCTTAAGCAGCCTTCGGTATTATTGCTTGATGAACCTACAAACCATTTAGATATTGAATCACTTATATGGGTTGAAAATTTTCTAAAGGCGTATGAGGGTGCAATAGTTCTTGTATCGCATGACAGGAAATTCCTTGATACAATTTCAAATAAGACAATTGAAATTTACGCGGGTAAGGTTACAATATATAAAGGCAACTATTCATATTACATTACAGAGCGCGATATAAGAAAAGAACTTTTATTTAAG
>JANPBV010000265.1:0-1514 GCA_031430615.1 Ignavibacteria bacterium
ATTAAACTATTTTTTCAATAAATTTATAACTTTCTCTGGCGGTTACCGCTACTTTGAGCAAAGAAGATTCAATTACCTTAATGGTGAACGGGTTTTTGATAATTATGTAAGGACAACGGGACCGTTTTTGAAAATAAGCGCAGTATGGAAACGTAATTCAACCATTGAGCTATTAGGCAGCTATGATTATTACAGGTATGGTGATGGCAGCCCGGGCAGTGATAATGGGAATATATATCTGAATGCAAACTGGAATTTTTAGGATTTGAATGTCTATTCAAACCTGCCAGGTCTTAAAGACCTGGCAGGTTTAGGTTTATAAAAATAAAAACATCATATTGACAAAACATTTTCTTGAAATAAGCTCTGATAAAAAGAACATAAAGGTGGTTGAAGCCCTTATGTTTAAAGTTAATAAGGTGTTTGGCTTACCAATAGAAGAGTATAATAAAATGATGATAGCCATTACCGAGGTTGTTATGAATGCAATTGTTCACGGTAACAAAGAAAATACTTATAAGAAAGTAAAAATTTATGTTGAGCATGATGATAAGAGCATGAAGATAATTGTAATTGATGAAGGTGACGGTTTTGATATACAAAGATTACCTGACCCGACTGATACAGAAAATATACTTGATCTGCATGGCAGGGGTGTCTTTATAGCACGCGCATTAGTTGATGAGTTCTTCTATCAGCATCATGAAGGCTCAGGGTCTGAATTCATGATGATTATCAGAAAAAAGTAAACTGAATGGCTTAATCAAAGATGTACTCTTATACTTATTTTGAGAAAATGATATTGATGGTAATAAGTGTGATACTACTACTGAAATTTTTTTGTATAAAAGAAATAATACTAAATACTTTCCCGAAACAATAATGGTTTATTTAATAATGGATTCCCGCATACCATGCCATAGGCAGGCGTAGCGCGGGAATGACAAGGAATAATGTTTAAGAAACTAAATAACATAAAGCTTTTGCCAATGGTAAGCTGGTATAACTTAAAGCAGGTAGCAGGCACTGCTTTTAAATCTGTTGTATCTTCGCTTATTGGTGAACAATCAGACCGCAGGTTAATGCTTGCGCTTGCATCAAGTGAAAAAGAGTTTTACAATTACACTAGGAAGCATAAAATTGTTAACGGTAAGGTTGAGCCGGGTGAAGATTCAAAACGAAAAGAATTGTGGCTGGATTTTATCGCTGATACAGGCGACGGGTGGAATTCAAGCTATTCAGTGGCATATTATGCTTCCAAGCCAGAATTAAAACTCACAGATGGTACTAATACTTATGATACAAAGCGTGGTAATGTTCTTGTGTTTGGCGGTGATGAAGTTTATCCGACCCCATCAAAAGAGGCGTATAAAGAACGGCTGATAAATCCGTTTGAGCAGGCTTTTGGTGATGATAAGCCTGAAGAAATTCCGCATGTGTTTGCAATTCCGGGTAACCATGATTGGTATGATGGACTTGAAGCATTCACCAGGCTTTTTTGCTCTGACCTCGGC
>JANPBV010000266.1:0-4235 GCA_031430615.1 Ignavibacteria bacterium
CGCGAGAAAATTAAGCTTACACGCAAACACGGAATTGAAGCCGGAACATTCATTATGCTAGGCTACCCTGGCGAGAAAAAACATGATATCATAGAAACAGCCCGTCACCTGAAAGATTCAATGCCGGATATTTTCCTTACAACAGTTGCATACCCTATTAAAGGAACACCGTTCTATACAGAAGTAGAAAACAGGCTAATTACTGATAAAGAGTGGGATAAGCGTACAGACCGTGATCTTGATTTCAAGGGAAGGTATTCAAAAAATTTCTACCGCCATGCAAACAGGTATATGGTAAACGAGGTCAATTACCATAAAATGAGATCTGACGGAAAATCTTCAATTTCATCACTTGGTAAAACTTTCCTGAAGGCAAAGATATCGAGATTAATGATGAACTTAACAAATTAAATCAGCGCAGAAATGATATCAAACCCCCGTCTTAGATTTACGTTATGCAATAAGAAAGAATAATTTATAAATTATCTAAAATTAAAGCCTCTGTCCCCCCTTCGGTTGAAGGGGGGATGAAAATCTTAAAATGCAAAAAAAATGTTAATTGATCATACATCAACAATTATCCAATATTTCAAATGGGTTTACAACCTTGTAAAGGGGTTTGTTTTATTTCAGACATGCAGCAGGGAGAATATGATTGGAATCTAACACTAAATCCGCATTCAACAATATCGCCGCAGATTATGATAGCCGCGATAACCAAAATCCAATTTTACAATGGATGCGCGGACTTGTGCACAAAGTATATTTAAAATATATACCCAAAGGCGGTAATATACTCGAGCTTAACGCAGGTACTGGCGTTGATGCAGTATATCTTGCTGATAAAGGATATAAAGTTCATGCGACCGATGTTTCCGATAAAATGATAGACATTTTAAGCTCAAATGCCAAAATCCAAATGTCAAATGGGATGATAAAATGTGAAGTAAAGTCATTTGATGAAATATCAGCAATTAGTGAAAATAATTTTGATGCGGTTGTATCTAACTTTGGCGGCTTGAACTGCATTAATGATTTTCGGAAACTCTCCGGTGATCTTGCCGCTATGCTTAAGCCTAATGGCTTGGTCATAGCGGTTGTTATGAATAAGCTCTGTCCATGGGAAATATTTTACTATATAGTTTCACTCAAATTCAAAGAAGCATTCAGGAGATTCAATAAGAACGGTATTATGGCACAGTTAAACGATGAAAAAGTTTTAACATATTACTTCTCCCCGGGTGAGTTTGCAAAGGCATTCAGTGATAACTTTAAAAAAACTAAAGTATACAGCCTTGGGAACAATACTCCGCCGCCATACCTGGTTGGAATATATAACAAACTTAAACCGCTTGTTCGGTTATGGATGACGCTTGATGTGCTTACAATGGGTTTTCCGATATTCAACATATTCGGCGACCATTTTATAATAGTTATGAAGAAGAAATGATTAACAACTTAAATCAGATTAAAATAAATTTTGCGGGGAGCGTAAGCGACGAAGCAATCTTATTAAAAAACGAATTCTTTACTGTATTTGAATAAACTTCCCGAAAATATTGTTTATGCATTAATATTCGCGATACTTAGCGGGTTATTTATATATCTTGCATTTATCCCCTCTCTAAATAAAGTAAACACAGATTTCCCCAACTATTACGTTTCATCAAACATGTACCTTGATGGCAAGGATCTAAAAACCGCTTACGATAATGTTGAATTCAACCGCCAGCTGTTATTCTATGGCGTTAATGACCAGATCGTATCTTTTGTTCCTTATCCGCCATTGACGGCGCTTTTAATGCTGCCAATTGCAAGACTCAAGCCCATAGATGCAAAGCTTGCTTGGAATATATTCAATCTCCTGCTGCTGGCTTCATGCATATTTATTCTCGGGAAAATATCTGGGATAAATTACCTCAAGTGCGGAATGATATTCTTCCTGTCCGGATTCGCCCTTGCAAATAATTTTATGTTCGGGCAGGTTTATTTGCTTGTGCTGATTTTTTTATTGCTTTCTATGTACTTTATGCAGCAGGGTAAAGATATACTCTCTGCTCTTTTTATTGCTTTAAGCATAGTACTTAAATTCTACACAATCTTTTTCATTTTTCTGTTCATATTCAAAAAACGCTATAAGCTTCTGGTTTATACAATTGTATTTTCTATACTTATCTATATTCCTGTAATTATCTTTACGGGATTTGACCTTAACCTGTTCTATTTCACCAAAATCATGCCCCGCCTTGGTGATGGCTGGGTAGGCGCGGTTTATGCGGCGGAGTACCAGTCATTTATTTCACTTCTCCACCGCTGGTTTAATTATGAACCAATGCTGAACCCGAATCCTTTTATACAAAGCGCGCTGGCATTTTACGCTCTTAAATATGTATATATATTCTCGATTTTAACTCTGGCAATATCCGTAATAAAACCTGATGGGAAAAATTTAAAGCTTGAGCTCTCTTTATTCTGTATCACCTGTCTTTTGCTGCTCCCGTTGAATGCATCATACCAGTTTGTAGTTCTTATACCCGCATCAGCTATTTTGTTTAAATATTACTCGGAGCAAAGAAAATATATCATAGCTGCTTTGATGATATTATTAATGTTTGTTATGAACTCTCACTTACAGATAATTGCAACAAACTTTCTGAAGAATACTTCGTTTTACATTTTTGCTTACGTAAAACTTATAGGTCTGTTAATATTCTTTACCGTTAACATTAAAATCCTTCTGAAATTAAACTCAACAACTCTTTTCAACAGGCGAACTATACGTTTTCTTTCAATTGGGGCTGTTCATGTTGTATTATTAACCATACTTTCGTACAGCCTCAATAAACCTGTTGATGATGGCGCTGAATATATTTCCACAGGTAACAATTACCTCAATTCAATGCCTTCAGTGTATGGTAATAAGCTGGTATGGACAGAATGCGTTAATGAAAAATTCGTTTTACGCTCAAACTTCGGATACAGTTATGATAAAGAAAATGTTTTCTATCCTGTATTAACTGATTCCGAACATATAGTATTTGAAACAATTGAAAACAAAATCCCAAAACAAAAAGTAATTGATATTAAAACCGGAATACAAAGAGATGCTTCTGGAATTAAACTGAATTCTCCATCATTCAATAAAGATAGAAGTATTGAATGCTATTCAACAGGTGGGGTAATTATGATTGAAGACCCCTCAACCGGGAAAAAATATCCTTTAACATCGGGTAAGCAGGTGTGTGCATTCCCTGTATTTGCAAATGATAGTACCATAATATTCTGCTCTGATAGAAACCGCGGAGTTGGATTTACCGCTTTATATAAAATAAAGATCAAATGAACATCCCCTTAATGAAATATATTGATGAATACCTGGGGAGGATTCTATGCTTCCTGCTTGTTATATTTAATAAAAAAAATACCCCGCTACCAACTACTGATAGCGTAAAAAACATTCTGCTAATAAAATTCTGGGGAATAGGCAGCATTATCTTAACTTCTCCGGCAATCACAACGGTAGAGAAAAATTTCCCAAATTCAAAAATTCATTTCTTAAGCTTTAGCTCAAACGCTGATATATTAAAACTTATACCCGGTGTTGATGAAATAATCTCCGTAAAACTTACCAATCCTTTCTCGTTTTTTATTGATACAATCAAAACAATATTTAAGCTTCGCAAAATTAAATATGATCTGGTTTTTGATTTTGAGTTTTTCACATATTACTCAGCAATTATTACCCGTTTAATAAAAGCAAATTATACTGTCGGATTTGATAATCATAAAAATAAACGCAGCCGTTTATTTTCTGAAACAGTGATGTTTAACGATCACGTTCACACCCGCGATAATTTTTTAAATCTTGTGCTTTCAGTATGCAATGACCCGGTTGAGGAGTTGAATTTGATAAACATCTCCCCATTAAAAGTGATAGAGTTCGAGGCTTTACCATATATCGTCATTAACCCTAATGCAAGCAAAATGGCATATGAGCGCAGGCTTCCCTCCCGATATTTTGTAAAGATCATTGATGAACTATCTACTGAGGGTACATACAGGGTTGTATTAACGGGTTCTGCTGATGAAAAAAAATATGTGTCTGCAATATTCAATAAAGCAAAAAATAAAGAACATATTACTGACCTTTCGGGTAAGCTAAATGTAAATGAATTGGTTTCACTTATTTCTAATTCTTTATGCCTGATAACCAACGATAGCGGTCCGCAGCACAT
>JANPBV010000267.1:0-4538 GCA_031430615.1 Ignavibacteria bacterium
CGGCTGGTCGTAAGACTTTCCGCTGTTTCTTTTTTTTATTCCTGCTTGCCTGTCTCTGACACGGTGCAGACAGAAATGACAAAGATAACTTTGTGTCCCATTGTGGTATTTTTTGCCACGACTTGCTACACGCAGTGCTACGCCTTAAAACCGCGAAGCGGGAGGAAGGGAGGAAGGTTTTGATTTTGTATAAATAAAAATCCCCTCCATTCTGCAACAGAGGGGATAATATTATAAAACTTCAGAAGTCTTTAAGACTTCCGAAGTTCATATTTCGTGATTACGAATCTTTAAATCGTTTTTCTGCCTTATCAGCTTCTGCGCTTAGTTCTTTTGGTAATGTATCACCGAACATTTTATAATACTCGCGCATTTCGTTCACTTCCGCAATTCCCTGCTCTTTATCAACTGTAAAGAGTTTAGCCAGATTATCCTTTGATATATCAAGACCCGATACATCAAATGCATCAGCTTCAGGAAGCCTGCCTATTGGAGCATCAATTGCTTTAGCTGTTCCGTTAACACGCTCAATTGCCCATTTAATTGCTCGAATATTATCTCCGTATCCTGGCCAAATGAACTTACCGTTTTCATCTTTGCGGAACCAGTTTACATAAAATATCTTTGGCAATTTTTCGATATCGTTATTCTTGCCCATATTTATCCAGTGGTTAAAATAATCACCCATATTGTAACCGCAGAACGGTAACATCGCAAACGGGTCATGGCGAAGCTTGCCAACAGTACCAGCTGCCGCCGCAGTCATTTCACTTGAGCATGATGAACCCATAAATACACCGTGATTCCAGTCATACGCCTCAGTAATTAACGGTACAAAAGATGCTCTTCTTCCTCCGAATAAGAAAGCAGAAATTGGCACACCTTTTGGATCTTCCCATGCGGGATCAATTACGGGACACTGTGATGCGGGAGCGGTGAAACGTGAATTTGGATGTGAGGAAAGTTCTTTACTCTCGGGAGTCCAGTCTTTTCTATGCCAGTCAATTAAATGAGCGGGTTTTTCATCTGTCATACCTTCCCACCATACATCACCATCATCGGTTAAAGCAACATTTGTAAAAATTGAATTTTTTGTCATTGAAAGCATTGCATTTGCATTTGTCTTCATCGAAGTACCCGGCGCAACACCAAAGAATCCGTTTTCAGGATTGATAGCATAAAGCCTGCCATCTTCACCAATTTTCATCCATGCAATATCATCACCTACTGTTTCAACTTTCCACCCCGGCAGTGATGGAGTCAGCATTGCGAGATTTGTTTTTCCGCATGCGCTTGGAAATGCAGCAGCGATATATTTCTTCTCGCCGCCCGGAGGTGTAACACCAAGTATAAGCATATGTTCAGCCATCCAACCCTGCTCACGCGCAAGGACTGAAGCAATTCTAAGCGCGAAACATTTTTTTCCTAAGAGCGCATTTCCGCCGTAACCGCTGCCATATGACCAGATAGCTTTTTCTTCAGGGAAATGTACGATGTATTTTGTATCACTGCATGGCCAGTCAATATCTTTTTTACCATCAGCAAGCGGATAGCCGACTGAATGAATAGCCGGAACAAATTCACCTGTACCAAGTACATCAAGCACTTTCTGCCCGATGCGTGTCATAATCTTCATGTTGATAACAACGTAGGGTGAATCGGTAAGCTCTACACCTATGTGAGCAATCTTTGAGCCAAGCGGACCCATACTGAAAGGAATAACATACATGGTTCTGCCCTTCATACATCCTGCAAATATACCTGTTAGTATGGATTTCATTTCTTTTGGATCCATCCAGTTATTTGTTGGTCCCGCATCTTGTTTCTTTTCAGAGCAGATAAATGTTTTATCTTCCACTCTGGCAACATCGCTTGGGTTTGAAACCACCCAGTAACTGTTCTCTCTTTTTTTAAGGGGAGTGAACTGACCGCTCTTTACGCACTTATCTATGAGCATTTTGTTTTCTTCTTCAGAACCGTCACACCAGTGAACTGAATCCGGCTGGCATAATTCTGCCATTTGCCCTACCCAGTCTTTTAACTTTTGATTATTTGTCATTTTTCCTCAACATTAAATTAAAATTTATACCGCTTCTTTGAAAGTGTAAATAATGAATTAAGCCCACTTCCTCATCTCAAGCATTTCATTTTTTACAAAATTTTTTGGTAAACCAAAGAGCTAAAATACGCTTTTTTGATGTTTTTTTCAATTTAGAAATTGGGGATATAAGGTAGGGGTTTTCGTGATATTTTTGAAGGCGATTCTATATTCTAATCCAGCGAATCATACTGAATCAATTCCCACTTAAGACATTTGTGGTAGTAAGATAGCTCACACAGTATTCCCGCATCATCACAGACCACCGTAAAATGCGTTTTAAAACCTTCCTCATTATCCGGCAGCCGCCATATATTGGCAATTTTGGTGACCTTATAAACCTGGTTATTCCACTTGAACTTAAGGATGTTCACCTGTGAATTATGAAAATGCGAAATAACCTCGATAGGTTCAAAAACCTGTATTTGTGTGTAGGACATAACAATTAGCAATTAGCAATTAGCAATTAACAATTAACAATGAGCAATGAGCAATGAGCAATGAGCAAATAACAAAAAGTTTTACTCTCGTGCCACGAATCGAGGTATCTAAACTGTATAATAGAAAGTTGAAGTCTCAGGGAATTAATGAATATTAATGCTTCTAATTTCGTGGAAACTGAAAAACTAGTCAGGCGAGTATTTTTTGATTTATTTTAAAATTACTCCATTTCCGATACTGCTTCATATTGCCTGGGCATTTCATCGTAAAATTTATCATTAAGAAGCCTGCCTGCGGCTTTTTTATTCCTGCCGCCCCATTGCTTAAAGAAAAACGCCACTTTGGATCTTGTGCACTGTTCCTGAATATCAAGAACCCAATCTGCTTCCATGGGTCTGGGGTTATGACCGCTTTCGCCGCCAACGATAACCCAGTCAATTTTTTTTAGGTTCATATTATCTAAAGGACCTATTAGCGGCTCACATGAAAGGAATTTTACCCTCGCATCTGTTTTCCGCAGAAAGTCAATTCTATCAATAACTTTTTTATCTTCCACAGAAACACCCATCCATATATTATGTCCCCAATCTAATTCTTTATGAACCTCCAAAAGTCTTTCAGCTCGTTTAGTGAGTACCTGGAATACATGCTGGGAGTTATCATTCATAACTTTAAAAACCTTTTTTATAAAACTAAACGGAATATCTTCATGGAACAGATCGCTCATGGAATTAACAAAAACCACTTTTGGGGATTTCCATGTATAGGGAATCCGTAATGTTTCAGGATGTACCCTAACTTTAAACCCCTCTTTATATTTTTCTATACCCATAGCCTTTAAACGTCTTGTCATGACCTCAGCATAACAAAACTTGCAGCCTTGCGATATCTTTGTGCAGCCGGTGGTTGGGTTCCACGTTAACTCTGTCCACTCAATTGATGATTGCGCCATAGTTACTATAGCTAAATTATACGCTTGATATTCCTTACTCCCAAATTACACTATTAAACCCCTTCAAAAAATTCCATTATTTATTGCTTGACTTCTTTGAATTTATACTGTATATTTATACAGTGTATTTATATACAGTAATTATTTAACTATGAAAAAACTAACTAGAAATCAGCAGCGGGTTGCAGATTATATCAGCAGGTTCACCGCTGAACACTTTTACTCACCCACATACAAAGAAATAGCTGAACATTTTAATGTTAATGTTAACGCTATTCAGCAGGTCATAACTGCACTTATAAAAAAAGATGCCGCTGAAAGACCGGAGGGTATTGCCCGGGGGTTGAGGATAAAATCAGCTCCGGATGCTGAGATCATTCACGGAAGTGTTAAGATGATAACTATTCCATTGTACGGAAGTGTTGCCGCAGGCGAGCCTATCTTTGCCGATAATAATATTGAAAGTTACATCAGTGTCGAAAAACCATCCCGCGCACAAGGCGAGCTGTTTGCGGTAACAGTCCGGGGAGATAGCATGGTAGATAAGAAGATAATTGAAAAAGATAAGCTGATAGTGAAAAAGCAAAACACAGCAAATGACGGCGAAATAGTCGTAGCCCTGCTTGATGACGAGGTTACAGTAAAAGTTTTTAAAATGGGAGGCGGCGCACCATACTTACAACCCGCAAATGATCAGTATAACCCTATCCGTAAACCATTCACAATACTTGGCATTGTTGTAGGATTAACCCGGGATTTTACGGCGGTGTGATGATAAGGCAGAAGGCAAAAGTAAAAAAGCAAAAAAAAATGGAAAATTTCATATTTCACCCCAACTCAAAGCAGAAAATTATCCCGCAAAGATCTCTGCTCTTCGCTCCCCTCTCCTTTCAGGAGAGGGGAAGGGGGTGAGGTAAAAATGATTTAATTGACCCATAGGGGTCGCACATAAACAAAGCATAATAATATGATAATTATTATCGATTTCAGATTATTTCGTTTCACAGATTAATACTTGCAAAATGATTAAATGTCCGGATTCCCGCC
>JANPBV010000268.1:0-3966 GCA_031430615.1 Ignavibacteria bacterium
CTAAAACAGATTATATAATGAAATTAAGATCAGGCAGTTAACAAAAATTATAAAAAAAATGGATAATACAAACCCCGAAATACGGGAATTAACAATCAGCATAAACAGGCTTATAGCGGAATACACAAAGATCTTTCCTGCTGCAAAAGGCACACCCAAATTTACTGAAGACCCAAAACAGAATTCAATAAATGAGAAAAGCTTTAACACAACCCGCGAAATTACAGGGTACTTTGATTTGATGCTTGGCGCTACAAAAGGAATGCTGAGCAATATGGGAATGATGGATTCAGGTTTTGCAAAGACAGTACAACTTATACTTCAGATACTCTCATCAATTGGAGGTGGAGGCGGTGGGTTTGGGGGTTTATTCAGCGGATTGCTTGGTGTAATTGGAGGATTGGTTGGTGGACCACTCGGCGCAGCGGCAGGCGGCGGAATTGGAAGTATTTTAGGCAGAACATCCGCGCCATTAAATACCGGGTTAAATACGCAAAGTACAAATAACAATAGTGTGATAAACCAGGTGATAATAAAAAATCCCGTTACGTTTACAAAAGCGTTTGATGTTGAGGTAAGAACAAGGACATTAAGAGGAGGAATTGACCTGTAATGCCAGTCTATATAAAAAAATATTCCGGTAACAATTATTTCCAGAGGAGGGATTTTGTTGACAGCCTGAGGTTAGATTACATCCCGACAGAGGGTCTGCCTGTTTTTAGGTTTGAGACCGAGGATTCAGCAGGCATTGGTACATACAGGGCAGGAGATTTTGACCTTAACATATCATTACTGCAAAGTGAGAAGTCGCACTCGGGAAAAAGTATAAGGGAATTCTTTTTGGGTGAGCAAAGAGATTACTATTACCTTGTGATAATAAAAATCGGTAATCAAAGCTTTACGGGGATTACTCAACAGTCACAAATTTACGCTGATTATACCTACACGCAAAATAAATATGAAGTTAAATTAACGTGTAAAGATATACTTATTGAATGGGCAAAGAGGTGTGATATTGTACCAAACTCAACAATAAATTTCCCTAACGGCGCACAGTTGACATTTGAGGAATATATCATCAGGCATTTTGCGGGGATAACATCGAGCGTTGTACTCTTAAACTTACCTCAAAAAACTTACCTTAACCGCTTGAAAGAGTTATACAATAATATTCAATGGTGCTATGCATTGGGTGATTACAGGAATTTTATTACCGGACAGGAAAATATAAGCCGCTGGGAAACTTTCAAAGAGCTTGCTAAAGGATTAGGTTTTAATTTTGAGATGTACCTTAATAACGGAACAGAAACAACGAATGAGCCTGAATTCATTTTCAATATTTTCTTTATTGCGGATCTTGTGAATGAGACGCCGATAGTCCCAGAGATAATAGAAATAACCGAATCAATAACTGCACCAAGACTTGAATGGCTCTATTTAAAATACAGGAGTTTTGTATTTCCTGAAGCTGAATATTCAGACGGAATATTTTTTAACCAGACAGAAAAATTTGGCTCAGATACAAATCACGGTGATGGCGAGACATTATATCCATCTTGCACGCTGACATTCCAGAATAAAGTGCTCAATTATATTAATGAGGACCAAATCACAGAAAAGACAGTATTAAGGGATATTGATTTCGCAGAAATGCCGTTGAAACAATATAATTATGATTTTATTACAGGTGCGCCAATTGGGAAATTGTTCCCGTTAGATGAAGCACAAGGAGGTGGCATAGCATATTCAAGAATTTTTAATTGTGCAAGAGTACATGGAGGCAATATAGATTTTTATGATTTTTTGCCTATTCAGGAAACATCTATAATTAATTACTATAGGTTTATTAAAAATAGCATAAGATACTATAGGTTAAAAATACATTCTTTTTTAAATTTGAATATTTCTGTATGGAAGTTGATCTTAGTTAATAATGATTTATACATTATAAAATCAATATTTGAAATAAATATCAAGGACAATTTTATCGAGATTGAAACTATTAAGTTTTTATAACCTTAATATTTCTTAGTCTAATAAAATAAGGACTAAAACCATTGACCTGTAAATAAAAATTTAATATATAATTACTAGAACCGTGGATTACAATAACAAAGTCATTATTCAACTCTGAGATATTATCATTGAGCGTATCCTTATAAATTATTGAACTGTCTCCGGCAGAAATCCTAAACAATGCAAATGAATTTACAGAATCGGCATTAGTAGAACAATTAAATGTTACTTTCAGATTTGGAGCATTGTTAATTGTAAAATTTGAATCAATTATTCCAAACATTGTATTAAGGGTAATTGAAAGGCTATCTATAGAATATATTACAGTTTCATTACCGTTTCCATTGCCGGTATTTGTGGTAGTATCATTACTGCAGCTGAATAAAAAAATTATTGAAAATAATGCAAAAGTATAAAGTAAGTATTTCATAAGTAAATTAATTTATTGTTTCATGATAAGATTGCTTACTGCAATGGCAGTCAGGCTTCACTTTTAGCTCCTCGCAAAAAGTATGTGATTCAACAAAAATAAGTGTTTTGATTTACAGATTCAATTTAAAATTTTTCCTTTTCAATTCAAATTAAATAAAAATGAGCATAATAAACGGATATGGTTCACCGGTTGTGAAGATATTCAACCCTGAAGGGTCAGAAGAACCTGAAATAATCTTGACACTGCCCATAACAAACTCGGGTGGACTTGTGGAATCATACGAGGTAAAGAAGATATCACATGAGCTGATAAGTCTGAACAGTGAAGCTCCCGACATAATTAACGCCCAGCAGATAATTGGCTATATAATAACTTTTACTCTGCATTATAACCGGTTTATTACGGGTGAGGTATTATACAGCTCAGTAAAAAAAATATTTGACGCGGCAAAAGCGGGATGGAAGATCACTATTCAGCCCAGGGATGATGCGCCATGGCGCGAGTTTGAAGTGATACTCGCAAATGAAACGCTTGAGCTTGGGATAAATAAAGGCGGCAGGAAAGCGTATTCTCACAGGCTGCCTGTACTGATATTTAAATCCAAACGGCTTGAGGCAGACCTTAAATGGTTCCCGCCTGTTTTTGAAATGCCTGGCGGCGGAACGGGAATACCTTTTGAAGGAAGCAATTGACAATTATCAATTATCAATTATCAATGAACAATTAAGAATTAGGAATCAAAATATCAAATAAATAATAAAGCAAAAAGACAAAAAAATATAATTAATAATCAAAAAAATCAATCTTAATGAAAAAAATAATTCTTGTTTTCGTTTCACTTTTGACGTTTCACGTTTCACTGTTTTCGCAATTTACATCATTACCTATCAGGCTGGTAAATTCTACGGGGAATCCTTTAACGGGACAAGGTAGTAATATTGAATTTACCAAATACCCGCACAACTACACCGCTGATAAGATTACGGGTATAACTGTGACGGAAATAGGTACTGCGGGAAATTACACCGCAAAAGGATTTACAGCATTCCAATACGCTAAGCTGTGGCTTGCCGGGGTTGAGCAGCAGTGGTTTGATAGCGTGCTGACAGGGAATCTATTTAATTACCTAAACAGCAATTACGTAACACTTGGTACAACGCAAACTATCACAGGAAGTAAAAATACAACCGGTAACTGGAATGCAACCTCAACAGGTAACTGGCTATATTCAGGCAGCAGGACAAGTAATACTTTCTACAAGCCGTATATAATCAGCTCATCACCCTGGTATGATGATGTATCACTGATGTCAAATACAGCGCTGTTATTCAGGCATGCAGGCGATAGCTTATACTTAAAGCGTGAGTTTGTTTATTACAGCTCGGGTGATAATAAATTATACTTTAACTCGCCCGGCACACTTGGCACATTTAAAATTGCAAAACGCGGTAACGGGCAATTGTTTGATATTAATACTTCGCAATTCAACTGGTCACCCGCTACAGGACTTAACCTTA
>JANPBV010000269.1:0-2393 GCA_031430615.1 Ignavibacteria bacterium
AAATTTACTTTTGGCTTAAGCCACTCAATAGCTTCATTAATTTGATTTTGCGGAATGTTGATTGCGAAATGGTAGTATGGATTTGTATTTTTATCTTCGGTAAATGTTAGATTTGATTTACCAACATTTACAGTAAATGAATTGTCAGATTCAATATTTAAAACTAAACCAATTACATCATAATAAAAATCATTTAAAGATTTTATATCATTACATTGTAATTGCAGTTCTGATATATTCATTTATTTAATATTTCAATTGCTTTATCAAGCTGTTCATCTTTGCCTACTAAAAAGCCCTTAATTGTCGGTGAAACCGTTATTGTAGGTTGAATGCCAATGGCATGATGCTGCGAACCGTCATGTTTAAGTACCTTCATTCCTGTGAAACGCAACGAATAGCCGTTTGAGAATGTATATGTATTCATGTTACCGTTAGTTCCGGCTGTTGGCTCTCCAATAATTTCAGCAAGTTTATATGCTTCAATTATTCCCATAATAGATTCAGAATAGCTAATAGCCTTTGCATTTATGAGGAATACAATTTTTGCCTTTAACCTTGGTTTCAAGGGTGGCATGTCCCACCTATCGGGTAAATCGAACTGAACATTTTTTCTGTCAGGAAACACTGTAAAGGGAATGCACCATATAGCTGAATTTACGTTTGTATCAATTAAATGCTGAATTATTTCATGGTTGCCTTTTGGATAACCCCTCAAATCAAAAATTATTCCCTTTGCAGATTCAAGTTTGCTCATATTTTTATTAATATCTTCCATTGGTGAAATGGAAAGATTTACATAAACAATACCTTTTTTAATTTCACTAAATGAATCAGGCTTATCAATTTCATTGCTGGAATTTAGCATTAAGCTTCTGTTTAATTCTAACTCACGTACTTTATTCTTAGAATCTGTTATCTTTAACTTAACAATAGTATTTTTTTTACCAAGCAATACTCCATAAGTGGAACTGTTATAAAAACGGCTGTTAACTTTTACTCTTTTCCATCCTGTAGTAGCGCCTGATACTCGGGATTCAATATTTTCTAATGCATTTATTGATGCAATACCATCTATTTCCTCAATAATATCGCCAACTGAAACATTTAACGTACTGTCAATTACTTTGGTTACAACAAGCTTGTTTTCCAGCCATTCCCAGTCAAATGAAGGGGCATATATAGCTTCTGTTTCCTTACTGTTCATATAACCATGACCGTCATGCAGATCCGCAATTATCTTCTTTAAAGTTTCAGAAAATTGTATCTCAGATGAATCACTTATGGTTTCTGAAAGAGCTTCATTTAAAGTGTTATCCCAGTTGGTTTTAACAACATCAAAGTAAGGATAGAAATGCTGAAAAATATTCCATGTTATTGCAATATATCCAAAACGAAACTCAGGTTTAGATACATCATATACATCCTGAAATTCATCCAGTGAACTAAATAAAGTTTTAAATTTATCTATATCTGCGGGGGGAAAAGTTTTATTATCTTTTTGAAATAAAGCTAGTGGAAAAGAGGCTGATAAGCTCTCATTTAATTTGTATGTATAGTACTCTCCGGCTTTGGGATATTTTTCAAGTTTTCCGAAAACTGTGTCTGAAGGATCAAAACTGCCAATTTTACTGTAATACAATTTGTAATTAGTATTAATATCAAGTTGTACTCCAAAATGCTGAGAGAAAATTTGTATTGTACCGATTGTATCTGCTGGAATCAAATCCTTTACATTAAGAACAGGAAAATTATTGGATAAATAAATTTTAACAGATGGAGCAAGTGGAATAAAAAATTCATTTAACAATAAAACTAGTTCAGAACTGTTTAATGCTTTTTTTACATATGCCGAGCCGAAAACAGCTATTTTTTCCCAATTTATTCCCTGTGTTTCAGATGAAGGATGAAAATAACGGATATAACCATACAACTTAGTGAAGGCTGTTTGATTTTGTATTTGCTGTTCCAAAGAAGGAGGAATAGAATTACCGTGCTTAACATCAGGCTTTCTGCCGCATGATAAGCTAAAGATCAATAGTATTGATATGACAAAATATAACTTCATGACATAGTATTGTTAAGATTTACAAGACCCCTGCATTCTTGCCTGAACTGCCATTACGGCAGGCAGGGGCGCAGGGATGACCTTTCTTCACTTTGTTCAGCAAGGCATGCCGTTCCATCGCTGACGCTCTGTAAGGCAGGCAAACTCTAATCTTCGGCTATTACTATCAATTTATCTTTATCTGTGAATGTTATCATATCAGATTTTTTGGGATTTACCACAACGCCGTAAGCTTTATTAACATTGTGAGAAAATTCATTCATCCTGTAACCTATAGCAATTTCACCTTTTCTGGCAGCTGATTCGCACAGCGTATAAAAATTAA
>JANPBV010000270.1:0-4127 GCA_031430615.1 Ignavibacteria bacterium
TATGAAGCCAGATGCAGAAGCTGTTATGAAGAACCGGTAGATTAATGCCAAATGACAAAATTCAAATGTCAAATATCATAATTACATTCCTATCAACATTAATCAAACCTAAGCGAATATTTATACCTTAATGCTGAAGAATTAGTAATTGTTTCAGAATCTTTTTTGAATGAATTGCCACGCCCTAAAGAGTCTGTCTCATTTTAGTACGCTTTAGAATGAAAAGCAAATGTTGCACAAAAGCATTATACATGTTAGTTTATTCTGTTAAACACTTAATGTTTAAATGGAATAATGATTTATCTATATTAAATTAACAATACCAAAAAATGAAATTAAAATACATTAACGATATTAACCCCGCTACAGGCAAAGTTTTTGCAAAGATAAAATGCACTTCAGAAAAAGATATTGACAGGGCTGTTGAGAAGGCAAGAAAAGCTCAGAAGAAGTGGAGCGCTTTAACTCTACCCCAAAGAAGCAAAATGCTTGAAGCTGCCGCTAAGGATTTTGTAAAGCAAAAAGAAAAGATCGGTAAGATAATTACTGATGAAATGGGTAAGCTATATAAATCAGCAGTTGGTGAAACACATGCTGTTGCTTATGGAATCCGTGAAACCATAGAACAGGCAAAAACTGCTCTTGCTGTTGAAAATCTTCAGGAAGAAAATCTAATAACTGAACTTCACCGTACACCTCTTGGAGTATGCGCAGTTATTACCCCGTGGAATTTCCCGGTAAGTATGCCCGAAACACTGCTCTCCCCTGCTTTAATAGCTGGTAATACAGTAGTATTCAAGCCATCTGAGATGGTTCCGCTAACCGGCAAAGCAATATATGATATTCTGAACAAACATTTGCCTAATGGAGTTATTAACCTTGTTCAGGGCGCTGATGAAGTTGGTGATTACTTAATTCACAGCAATATTGATATGATAGCATTCGTTGGCTCGCAGGCTGTTGGCAAGCATATTATGAAAGTTGCCGGTGATAAACTTAAACGTATTGTGCTTGAGCTTGGTGGCAAGGATCCGATGATCGTTCTAAATGACGCTGACTTGCAGAAAGCGGCTAATTTTGCAGTGAATGGTTCTTTGCGTAATACAGGTCAGGTATGTGTATCAGTTGAGCGTATTTATGTACAGGAAAAAGCCGCAGATAAATTCACCACACTGGTTGCTGAAGGCGTTAGGAATTTTAAATATGGCAGCGGTTATGATGAAAGCGTGCAAATGGGTCCGTTAGTGAGTGAACGCCAGCGTGATAACGTACTTTCACAGGTAAAAGATGCAGTTAAAAATGGCGCAAAGCTTATCATAGGCGGTAAAGCACCAAAGGGTAACAAAGGTTTCTTTATGGAGCCAACATTGATTACAAATCTTTCTCATAAGCACAGAATAATGAATGAGGAAACATTTGGTCCAGTGGTTGCAATACAAAAAGTTAAGACTGAAGATGAGGCTGTTATGCTTGCAAATGACTCACCTTTTGGTCTGGGCGCAACTGTGTGGACAAAGAATAGGAAAAAGGGTCTGGAGATAGCCCGTAAAATTGAATCAGGTATGATAGGAGTTAACCAGGGTATTGGCGCTGTAAGTGGTACACCATGGGTAGGAGTTAAACAAAGCGGGTATGGCTATATCGGCTCAATTGACGGCATAAGGCAATTCACAGTACCAAGGAAGATAAGTTATAGGAAGTAATTAATTCAGAATTGACAGGAATTTAAAAAACAGGGTTAATTAGCCTGTTTTTTAATGACCTAAATCATAGTTTTGTACTAAGTAAATTGTTAGTTTAGTATTATTATTTCAATGAATTTTGTTGTTTATAAGCTACTTTACAAATTTATAAACTTAAATACCCAAAAATGAAAAAACTTATCATAGCACTTACAGCTTTAATTTTCACTTTAAATATTTTTTCGCAGCAAAATGATGTAATGATAAATCCCTACTGGTATTTTTACTCTAACAATCATCTTGACGCAGTGTCCTCAGGCATGGGTTCAACCGGCATTGGTTCTGTTGGTAGTTTATCTACGGTTTACCTGAATCCTGCATCAATGGAAATAAACGGAAAATACCAGGCTAATATTCAATATACATACAAATCAAATCAGGCATGGCTTCAGCAGCTTGGATTAAATGATTTGTATTTAAAACATTATATTTTTTCCGGCTCTGCAGGTTTTGCATACAGAATCAACAAGAATTTTCAGGCAGGATTTATATACAGTAACCCTAATAGCTATGGCTTGAATATTGGAGAAATCATAATGACAAACGAATTTGGACAAGAAATCGGAAGGTATGAAGCCGAAGACAAGTATGTAAATCATTCATTTTCAATACCAATGGTATACAGTATTGATAAACTCCGAATTGGTTTATCTGTTAGTTATAATCTTCACAGAAGATATTTTAATTATGACCAAAGCGGCACACTTGGAAAATTTGACAAATTTAATATACAGGGAGGGATTATTGTTACACCTGTAAAAGAACTTTCTATTGGTGTAAGTTTTAAACCTGAATCCAAGGGAGATGTTAGTTATTCTTCTGACCTATTCCCTACGATTCAAACAGAAAAAGCAATTTTGCCAATGGAATTTGGTGCAGGCGCAAGTTACACTTTAAAAAACAATTTACTAAGATTTGCATGTGATTATAACTATGTGAATGGATCACAACTTGAAGGTCAAAAAGACCAGCACAGCGTACACTTTGGAATGGAATATAATGTAAATAAGGATTGGCAGGTTAGAACTGGATTTTTCACACAGCCTGATCCAAGAGACCTAACAACGAACTATTTAAATCCTCAGGATTCATATGACCAGATATTTTTAACTTTTGGGGGAAGCTATAAGTTTAAAAATGCTTTAATTTCACTCGCTGTAATGGATAGTCATATTTCATCAGGTGTATTGAAATATACTTTTATAAACGGCGGAGTGAATTTTAATTTTTAGTTAAGGATTTTTCATCACATTCTTCATCGCGTCAATAATTTCAGGATTCGGTAAACCGCTATCCTGATTCACTAACATTTCAAAATGATCTGCTGAGAGCTCCTCGGCGTGTATGTTGTAATTGGTATTTCTGCCTACCTGCTCATAAAATCCTTTTACATCTTTGAACTTCAGTATAAGCGGCTTTCCATCATTATATATTACCTTTTTATTCTGCTCATCCCCTACAACTGCCAAAAGACCAATTTGCATATAACCAAAAAAACTACCTCCTGTATATTCCCTGCCGGAAAATAATATCAGCATAACATCAATTGGCTTATCGTTATACTTAACTGTTATGTAAAAATTATTTAACGGAGCGTCCGGATTTGAGAGTCTTAACCCTGCAATTTCCGAAGGATATGCTACTTCATTACACTTCTTAAAGCCTATTATGTTATAAACCTTTTCGCTCATTGTTTTATCATGCCGTGAGAGTATATGAAATAATTCATGAATAAATACTCTCTCATAACTACCCGATGAACCCGAAACACTATTATCCCTCAAAACGATATAATTTCCACGTGTATATCCGTCAGCCCCGCCTTCGTTTTGCATATCAGATTTGATTATCTCTATCCTTGGCGGCATGCTTAACTTTAATCCAAGCTCTTTTATTTTTTTGTTTACAGATTCAACCACTTTTTTCAAACCCTTTTTATCCTCATCGCTCCATGATTTTACCGATAATACCGATTTATTAAGGTAATCCTGCAGCTTAACTGTATCACTTTTACTGAGTGTCTTGCTCATTAAGTCAAACCGGCTGAGTATTGCCGTGTATTCATCTTCTGTTGTGAGCAGTTCCTTAGCTCTATCGCCATCAACCGGAACAACAACAGTACCTTCCTGCAGCGTGAATTCACTCTGTGCGGATAAATTTTCTGAGAATATGAATAATAAAGCAAATAAAAAAATAAATTTAAAACTATTTTTATACAGTGACATACTTTTTTAATAAATTAATCTGTAAATTTAAGTAATTATTAATTAATAATTACAACCAATGGAAACCTAACATGGTTTCCCCTGGAGTTAACGGAGGCAGGCAATATGAAACTTGAATTTTCACCATATATAGCAATTCAGGTAAGTGACCACGATAAAG
>JANPBV010000271.1:0-3992 GCA_031430615.1 Ignavibacteria bacterium
AACTCCCATACCAATTACCATTGCATTACCTCTTCTGATACCTATTATTAAAAAAGTTACCGCAGCAACCAAAGATAATCCAACAGCAATATGCGCAGCTACATGATTATCCTTTTTAGTTGGGAAAGCAAGTATGAATAATACCAAACCTATTGCAGGCGCTATTAAAGCTGTTGGACTGCCCGATGTAAAATAACCCCAAACACCAACAGCAATTAATACTAAAGCATTAATTATCATTATAACATGATTCTTTATCATATATTTTATCCCCTTTACTACAAATATATGCATTTAAAAATTTACATCAAGATTGTTTATAAAAGATATAATCAAAAAGCTTAAAAAGATTTCTCATTTAAATTGAATACCATGCATAATATTGCTATTTTTGAACTTATTGTGCAAAAATAACCAGATAAAACTGTAGAGCAATTCTTAATGGCAAAATTCACTAAAAAACAGGAAAAACAGCAAAAAAACGTAAAAAAAACCGTAGATATCAGTTTTAACTTAAACCTTGATCAAACCACAAAATATATAATACTCGCAGTTCTTCTGATCTTATCGGTAATTCTGCCGTACTATTATATTAATTTTGCATATACGGTTAACCATTATTTCAGTTTTCCGCTTGATGACCCCTGGATCCATCTGCAATTTGCGAAAAATATTGCTGAGTACGGCAGCTTTTCCTATTTCAAAAATGAATTGGTAACTGCCGGTTCAACTTCCCCAATATATACATTTATACTTGCCGCAGGGTTTTTTATCACAAAAAATGAAATGTGGCTTAGCTATATAATTGGCATTCTATTCTTCTCGCTTTCGGTGTTTTATTTCTACAAGCTCTCAAGTGATGTGTTTCCAAAAGAAAATTGGCTGGTAATCGCATCAGCATTATTTTTAGTTTTCGATAAGTGGCTTAACTTTATTACGGTAACAGGAATGGAGACAACGCTTTATATCTTCCTGCTGGTTGCATGCTATTATTACTACAGGAAATTAAATGCTATAGGGTTTGCGGTAACTTTGGGGTTAACATTCTGGACAAGACCCGATGCATTAGCTTTTATTGCGGCAATTGTTATAGATTACATTATTCGTATTTATCTAAAACAAAAGTCACCAAAAGAGAATCAGGATATTGCGTTTTTCGATAAGAAAGATCTCTATAAAATTGCGGTAGTATTTGGTTTGATAGTAGGCGCGTATTTTGTGATGAACCTTGTTATTTCCGGGTCACTTTTACCTAATACATACGGAGCAAAGTTGAGGTACTATTCCCCTGAATTCCGCAGCAGGAGTGATTTCCTAAAGGTTGAAGTATGGGGTTATTTTACTGAATCTGCATACTTACTGATATTCATTCCATTTGTATTTGGTGTAATTAAACTTATTACAGATAGCATTAAGCTTAGGTACAATTTTCTTATACCCGCTTTTTTATTTATTATTATTCTAATCTTTATATACTGGTATAAACTTCCTTATGCGCACCGTTTTGGCAGATATATGATGCCAATAATTCCGTTTTATATATTACTATCGGTATATGGAGCAAGGGAATTTTTCAGATGGTTTGCAAATTTCATTGGTGATAAAAAGCTTGTTAATGCGCTTAATGTTATTCTGCTTACAGGTACAGTTGTATATTTCGCAGTTGGTTATAACAAAAACAAAGAAATATACCAGGATCAGTCAAGACATATATACATTAGACAGGTAGAAACCGCTAAGTGGCTGAAAGATAATACTCCTGATGGTTCTATTATTGCAACACATGATGTAGGAGCTATTGCATATTATTCAAACAGAAAAGTTGTTGATGTTGTTGGGTTGATAAATCCCGAATTTATTTCAAAGCTTAACACTAAGGAATTCAATGGTTTTGTTGAAGAACAGATTAAAAAGCAGAATGTAACTCATCTGGCATTTTTGAAAGAGTGGTTCCAGGTGGTAAATCAGCCTACCGTATTTTCAGCCGGGGATAAAAATTTTGAAATTATGCAGGTTTACAAGTATATCCCTGAAAAAACACACATCATGCCAACAGATGCGAACAACGGTATAATGTATGCGAACGAACTGATAGCGGCAAAACAATTTCAACAGGCATTAAATGTTATGAAACAGGTAACTGCAATGGACCCCATGAGCTCACTTTCATTTTTTAAACTTGCTTATATATACAGCGCTTTAAATGATCAGGCAGCCGCTGAAAAAAACCTGTTAAAGGCAATAGAAATTTACCACGATTACAAAGAAGCAGTATTTTCATTAAGTAATCTTTACAAAGTTCAAAAAAGATTTCCTGAAGCTAAAAATGTCTTGAATAAATATTTAACCGTTAATTCAACTGATTCAACCGCTATTAATATGCTTAATGGTATAAACAAAGATGCAAGCATAATCCAGGATTCAATAAAGATCAAATAATTTAACCCGATTAATGACAAACAGAATTGTATTTCCTGGTGTATTTATTTTCTCATTTGCAGTTTTTTTCACTCTGCATATGGGATTTTTGAACAGGAATTACAAACCTTCTATAAATGATGCAGTAGTCAAAATTACAAAAGGTGATAACCTGCGGACTGTTGCCGTTAAGCTAGAAGAAAGCCAGGTAATATATAATAAACTTGTATTTATCGCAATAGGCAGGCTGATGGGATACCAGGATAACCTGATACCGGGTGAGTATAAGTTTGGTAACGGGTTAACATACCTGAATGTACTGAATACAATTACTGACCCCTCAATTATCAGGACTGTAACGGTTACAATTCCAGAAGGGTTGAATATCAGGCAAATGGGTAGGCTGCTGCAAAGACAGGTAGGGATTGACTCCGCCAGATTTGTTGCCGAAGCTAAAAATGACAGCCTGATAAAACTGCTTGGCATAGAAGCGAAAGATCTTGAAGGGTATTTATTCCCTGATACATACCAATTCCAGTTCAGCTCGGTTAACCGCGAAAGGGAAATTATTTCAGTTCTGGCATCGGCATTCAGAAAGAAGATAACTCCTGAGATGCGCGAGGAAATGAAACACAAAAATCTTTCACTTAATGAACTTATCACGATGGCTTCTATTGTTGATGGTGAAACAAGGTTTGAGCCGGAGAAAAAAACAATTGCAGGCGTTTATTATAACAGGATAAAAAAAGGAATGAAGCTTCAGGCTGACCCGACTGTACAATATATATTACCGGGCGGGAATAAAAACAGGCTGCTATTTAGTGATCTGAAAATAGAATCACCCTATAATACATATATGCATAAAGGTTTGCCACCCGGACCCATCAACAACCCGGGGTTAAGTTCAATTATGGCAGCCTTAAACCCTGAAGAAAATAAATTTTTATACTTCGTTGCAAAGGGTGATGGTTCACACCGCTATGCCGAAGGATATGAAGAACACAAGAAAAACATTCAGCTTTATCAGCAGTACTTAAAAGAGCTTGAAGAGAAAAAACAGAAAAAGACAGAAGGCACTAATTAAAATATGAATAATTGATAAGTAAAGCAAAAATATTAGGCGATATGCTTTTAAAGCTCGAAACCCGAAGTAAAACAGGTTCCGGCAGGAAAATGCTGTATCTAAATATTTCATATTTTATCCCGGGGGTATTTTTACCATGGCTGCTTTTAAAGCAAAACGCTGACCCAACGGGATTCCAGTTCTCTTTTCTTTTATTCCTCTTTTACACACTTATACTTTCATTTACGGTAATTACGGAGCTTGATAATATCATAATTTCAAAGACCGAAGCGGAGATACTCTCAGCAATGCCAATTGAAAGCAGAGTACTTATAAATGCAAAGATGTATATGATAACCCGTTATTTGCTGATGCTCTCACTGCCGCTGCTTGTACCGGGAAGTGTATACTATTATTTCCTCATGAGGTCATACTCAAGGGCAATACTGTTTTTTATCTCAGCATTTATGATATGCTTTTTTATTATCAATTTGCTTATACTCATATACAG
>JANPBV010000272.1:0-2134 GCA_031430615.1 Ignavibacteria bacterium
GTTATAAATAATGTAGATATTAATAATTGTGTATTTAATGGTGCAAGGAACAGGGTGTTTTATAACGCTACGACTAATTCGTTAATAACCGCTTCTTATTCTTTAAAAAATTGTCAATTTAATAATACAACAGCAACAGGTGGGTTATATTCCTTTATATATAATACAACATTCACCAATTTAAAAATAGAGGATTGCTTTATTGTGGGTGCTTCAATAGGTATTGCTATTGATAACTCGACTTCTCCTGTTCCATTATTAGCAGTAAACCCTCTTGTTATGAAAAGCGTTAGCGGGGTTGGTCTTGTTATAATTAATATTGTTCAAGATGATTTAGGGTTTAACGAGGTTCAATTAACTAATGTAAATGTTTTAGACATAGATACTTTCTTGACTGATGGCGATGCTTCCTTTAGTTTAACAGGCTGTAATTGCACAAATTTTTTAATTAATTCTTCATCAGGAAGTTTAACAAAAACATCAAAATATAATAATTGCTTTGGTGATATTCAGGGTGATGGAAACGTATCTCTTGAAATTAGAGGAGGCGGTTTAACATTTGTTGCCATAGCATCTAATTTTACTGTAACCGCTTACACTACAACACTTGATTTTTATGCACTCGGAGCAATAACAATATCAGGTACATTATTTACAAGTAATATAATAAGACAAAATACATCAACATTAACAACAATAATGAATAATTCATTTGATATATCATTGCCTTAATAATTTAAAATGAATACTTGGATTAAGATAACTAAAAACTTTTCAGACTTCGCTGTTGGAGCGTTAATAAATAATATTGAAATTTATCAATTACCCGCAGGTGCAAGATTGATTTCAAGCACCATAAAACATTCTGCTTCATTTACTGGTGGTGCTATTTTATCTTATACTCTTTCGATTGGAATCGTAGGAAATCTTATTAAATATACGCCAGTTTTTAATGTTTTTCAAGCACCATCAAATACAGCTTTTTCAGATAATAGTAATTTCAACATTGAGAATTGGGGAACTACAACAAGCATAAGGGCATCTGCAATTTCAGTTGGAGGTATTCTTAATACTGCTACAAATGGTTCTGTGGACATATTTTTAGAAATATCACAAATTAAATTTTAATAATAAAAAAAATAAAATGATTTTACCAGTAAATCCACCAAAAGACATAACAGTAAAGGCAGAAGTTCCTGCTGAAGTAATTGATAATGTTTCAGAAGTAAATATTATTACTATATCTGATGATACGGTGTCGCAGGTAACGGCTGTAATACAAATTGGAGATATACAAAAAGTTTATGTGTTATGGGAAGGACAGGCGTATATAGATATAGGCGACTGGACACAATTACAAGCTAATAATCGAATCCTTGAACTACTTAATTAAAAATAAAAACTTGTGGCACAAAAATTAGGAACAGTAACAGTAAACGGAATTTGGGTTGTAGAATCTGATACAAACCCAACTTTAGGTGGCGGATTATCTGCACCACAAGGTTCTATTATTTCTGCCAATGATGGTAGTGGTTTATTTTATAAAACAGGTGCTTTAGATACAGATTATACAAAAGTTCCTGTAACAAATTCTACATTACCAAGCACAGCAACTACGGGAGATGTTTTATATGCTTCTTTCGCAAATACATATTCAAATTTACCAATCGGTACATTAGGTCAAGTCTTAACCGTTATTGGTGGATTACCCGCTTGGGCAACACCAACAACAGGAACGGTAACAAGTGTATCAGTTGTAACAAATCAAGGTGTGAGTGGAGTTGTCGCAACACCAACAACGACACCTGCAATTACTTTATCGCTCGGAGCATTGACAGGTGTAACAAGTTTTAATGGTTTGGTAATTACTGCAAACACGGGAGTTGTTACAACAGGAACTTGGAACGCAGGAGCAGTAAGTAGTTCAGGAAATATAACAGGATTAGCATTAATAACAACAGGCACAGCAGGACTTGGATATGTTCAATTACCAACACAATCTGTTGCACCAACTTCATTAGGAAATGGTTTAGGCTCTAAGGTGTTTGCCGATTCATTAGGCAGAAACTCATGGATAACAAATGGTTTCGTTAAGACCTTTGATGCGTTAGCTAATACGGCTAACAGGGTTTAC
>JANPBV010000273.1:0-1652 GCA_031430615.1 Ignavibacteria bacterium
ACCTGGCTGGCCAAGCCCATGGGGACGCGGTCGTCCAGGTTGGCACATTGAATGCACCTGTATGAGTTTAAAACATCTCAAGTGTGAGACAATTGATATTCATGCCGGCGGGCGAGATCTTATTTTTCCTCATCATGAAAATGAAATTGCTCAAGCTGAACCCATCACTGGAAAACCTTTTGCGCGTTATTGGATTCATCACGGTTTGTTAACGATTAATGGACAGAAGATGTCCAAATCTTTGGGAAATTATATAACGATCCAGGATGCCGTTAAGCGATTCGGCGTAGAAGAGCTTAAATTTTTCTTTCTGATGTCTCATTATGTGAGTCCGATTGATTTCTCAGAAGATAAAATAAAAGAAGCGCGGCAGGCACTTAAGCGTTTTACTATTTTGGGCGAACAAATTGAATGGATTAAATCTTCAGGCGTAACGAGTCAAAATTCAACAGCTACTGATAATGATTGGATAGCAAAACATAAACAAATTTTTTTGGAAGCGATGGATGACGATTTTAATACGCCTCGAGCGTTGGCTAGTATGTTTGACTGGATCAGCGATATGAATAAAAGATTAGCTTCTGAGAAATATAATCTGAACGAAATGATCCAATCTTATGAAACCTTGTCTCAGTTACTGCATAATATTTTCGGGCTTTTTGATTTATCTCACGAGAATATAGAACTGGATGGGGATGTTAAAGATCTTTTAAAAGCACGTGAAGACGCTCGAAAACAGAAAAATTTCAAACGATCCGATGAACTGCGGGATGAGTTAAAAGTTTTTGGTATTGTTGTCGAAGATACCAAAGACGGACAGAAATGGAGACGGGGATGAAAGGAAAACTCATCACCTTCGAAGGGGCGGAAGGTTCAGGTAAAAGCACGCAAATTCAACTGGCGCTCAATTATTTGAAAGAGATGCATATTCCAGTTGTATTTGTCCGGGAACCCGGCGGAGTTAAAATCAGTGAAGATATTCGGCAGATGCTTTTAGATGTTGAGAATAAAGACATGAATGATCCGTGTGAGACTTTGCTTTACATGGCTTCTCGGGCGCAGTTGGTCGGAGAGGTGATTAAGCCGGCTTTAGAGAAAGGTAAAATTGTTTTGTGCGACCGGTTTTTGGATTCCACGATTGCGTATCAAGGGTATGGCCGTGGGGTTAATGTTAAATTGATCAAGTTATTAGGAGAATTTGCGACGCAGAAAATTCAGCCGCATTTAACGATACTTTTTGATATTGATGCTAAGTTAGGATTATCCCGTATTATCAACCGGGCTAAAGACCGTATTGAACAAAGAGATCTGACCTATCATAATCGTGTGCGTCGGGGATATTTAAAATTAGCCACTCTAGATAAAAAGCGTATCAAAGTGATTAAGGCCGATGACAGCAAGGAAGAAATTCATGAAACAGTTAAAATGTATCTTAACAAATTTCTTCAAATTCATTCATGATGGTTATTCAGCAAGATTTAATTAATCAAGAAGTTTTAAAAAATCTAATTGATCTTTATCGCAAAAATCGATTAGCCCATGCGTATCTTTTTGTCGGTTCAGAGAGCGCCGGAAAAACTCAAACGGCTTTAGCTCTTGCAAAAACAATTAATTGTGAAGAATTTTTGAATACACGGACTATCCAATTTTGC
>JANPBV010000274.1:0-3949 GCA_031430615.1 Ignavibacteria bacterium
TAAGCTTTACGGTTTTTCTGCCGAGTATCTTTTTAGTTATCTCGCCGACATCCAGCCAGTTATAAAATTTCTCTGATGATATAAAATAAACGCTTGATGATGATATTTCGTTTTCACCGGCTAAAATAAATCCCTTTACCAAATCAACTCCATGTATTAAACTGACAAGCTTGTTATCAAAACCTATCATTGGCTGTAAACCGCGGCTCATGGATTTGAAATACTCATAAATAGCGTAATCACGCGGACCGTAAACAGCAGGCGGTCTAACGATTGTACAGTTAAATTTATCAAAGAAGCTCATCACAACTTTTTCGGCTTCTACTTTTGACCTGCCGTAAGTTGTCAATGGAAAGTAATCCCTGGTTTCATCTATCGGCTTACCATCATAAGAAGGACCAACTGCTGCCTGAGAACTAACGTGCACAAACTTTTTTACCCCCGGGTTATGCCTGTAACATGCCTCAAGCAGACTCTTTGTCGCATCAACATTCCCGCGGTAGAACTCTTCTTTCTTCTTGGCAAAGGTCACACCGCCAACATGATAAACATATTCTACATTACTCAATGCTTTTTTCAGTACATCATCTGTGAATAGGTCGCCTTCTATATATTCGACAGGTTTATCCTTCAGCCACTTTGTGTTGCTGTTGGGTCTGATCAAAGCTTTAATTTCATAATTCTTTTTTAAGAGCTCGTCTATCAAATGAGAACCTATAAATCCTGTGCCGCCTGTAACAAATACTTTAGCCATTAAATATTTTCCTTTAGTTTACTATACAAATATGTTCATTTAAAATAGAACAAAAAAATTAAAAAACACCTTTTTTAGAAAAGAGATAATACCAAAAGTTTTTTTATCCTTTTTAAAAGTTTTTATAACTTTTTCAATTTTTAGGATCAATCACTATGTATTATCAAATTGAAGTGTTTTATGATGTACATTTAAATACTATCATCTATTTATTAAAAAATTAGTGTTAATTGGTGAAATTCGTGGCAAATGCTTTTTATAATTTTGACAAATGCAAATAAACATAAACTAAAAGAAGGTGTTTTTCCTTGTTATAATTTCATAAATAAAGTAAATTAGTCTTCAAACATATTCAATTTATAACGAAATTTCAATTTATATGGCATAACCTATGCCAAAAGGAGCTTTTTAAGTGGCAGATCTATTTCAGAAGTGTTTTGATTTCACAAGGGCAGATGAGGTTAAAAAATCGGGGCTTTACCCGTATTTCAGACCAATTGAGGCAAATGAAGGTCCCGTTGTACAGATTGAAGGCAAAATGATGATCATGGCAGGCTCAAATAATTACCTGGGCTTAACCTCTCACCCAAAAGTTAAAGAGGCAGCAATTAAAGCCATCGAAAAATACGGCACAGGCTGCAGCGGCTCGCGTTACTTAACAGGTACATTAGACCTGCATATAGAGCTTGAAAAAAGAATGGCAAAATTCTTCGGAACCGAAGCCGTTCTGCTTTTTTCAACCGGCTATCAAACTGCGCAGGGCATTATTCCAACACTAGTTCAAAAGGGTGAATATGTTGTATCGGATAAAGATAACCATGCATGTATAGTGGCGGCGGACCTGATGGCAAAAGGCGCATTTGCTGAATTCAAACGCTACAGGCATAACGATATGGATGATCTTGAAGTTGTGCTTAACAAAATTCCAAAAGAAAAAGGCATACTCATTGTTTCTGACGGCGTATTTTCCACCACTGGAGAAATTGTTCACTTGCCGAGGATGGTTGAGCTTGCCAAACAGTTCGGCGCAAGGATACTTATTGATGATGCGCATTCCGTTGGCGTTATTGGTAAAGGCGGCAGAGGAACCGGCTCGTATTATGGCATAATGGACCAGGTTGATATGACAATGGGCACGTTCTCAAAAACATTTGCCTCGCTTGGTGGATTTGTTGCAGGCTCTGAAAGAGCTTTAAATTACATTAAACATCATGCCCCGGCATTGATATTCAGCGCATCACCAACACCAGCCTCAGTTGCTGCAGCAATGGCTGCGCTTGAAATTCTGGAAGCAGAGCCGGAGAGAATTGATAAACTGATTGCCAATGCTGATTATATGCGCGCAGGCTTAAAATCTCAAGGATATACAATAATTGAAGGTATTACGGGAATCGTTCCTGTTATTCTTGGTGTATTTGATAAAACACTTGTCTTCTGGCGTAAATTGTTTGATGCGGGTGTATTCACAAATGCATTTGTACCGCCGGGTGTGCCGCCGCATCTATCAATGCTTCGAACATCATACATGGCATCACATGAAAAAGAACATCTCGATAGAATTCTTGAACTCTTTAGCCAAATCGGCAAAGAGCTTGAATTAATAAAATAACTCATGTTACGCATTCCCACCTGCCTGCCGCAGGCATGGCGAAAGTGGGAATCTATTCATCGAATGTTTAGTTTTATAATATCATTGCCAATATTGATTTTTTTTCAACATATTGAGAATTAATAGTTTGCGTTAACGAAATTATGATAAATTTTCCATATCTTCAATTTGGCTGTTCCTTTATGTTTGAATCATGCTTTCGCGGGAATTCTGCGTAAGGTCAGTAAATAAATTATAAAATTATCTTAGTAATAAAATTATGCAGCCCACGACTTAAGTCGTGGGTTTTTAATGAAAACAAAATAATAGAACCGTTTTAACGGTTTACAATTGCAAAATGAAATATCTATTAATATTACTAACATTCATAGCTTTCCTTTCATGTTCAAAAGATGATAAACCGGTAACACAGCAGCAGAATGTTCAGCAGGATGAGGGCGATAATCCCGCTGATACCAATTTAACCCCGGAGGAAAAATTCTCTGCGTCAATACTGATTGATTTCCTGGGCGATTCCGATGATGAAGATCTTGCTTCTTTCCTTGAAAACGATATATATAAAATGAGCGCTAATTATAACGGTGTGTCAGTGGTTGAAATTACCCCAAGCACATGGCTTGTAACATTCGAAAAGGACGGCAATTTAAAAAATTATATGCTGCAGAAGTTTGTGGATTTTAAAACCAACGATTATTACTTCTCTTTCAAAGAAACATCACTTACCATTACAGATGTAGTTTCAAGAACCAAACCAAAAACCTCCGCGGGAGAGTAAAGCAACACCCCTTTTTCCCAAACCCTAGTTTGGGAAATGTTTTTTTGTTTCTCTTTGAATTGCCACGACCTTCAGGTCGTGGGTTAAAGTTTCAAAAAAATTTGGGCTTTCTTGACTTATAGAACGAAGTGAAAGAAGTAGCCCCAAATATATTTTTTAATCGTGGTGAAAGATCGCTGTGAAAATTTTAGAAAATATTAATTTTTCTTTTATAACGATTGTGGCTTTTCAAACATGCACGCTTTTTTCTATATTATTAGTCTGGATACCTGACATGCCAGAGCAGTTCTTCGACCTTCGCAAGTATGACAAAAGAAGAATAACTTGTTTTCTTTGGATTGCATACCTGTCTGTTTCAACAGAAACTGTGCCTGTCCGGCTTTGACGTGGTTGATGCATGCATTGACATAGTCAATGCACTCCAAAAGTCACAGGAATGACACTACTAAAGATTCGTATGCTCAACCATAATGCATCTGTTTTGTACAACTTTTATCCCTTTTTCCTCCAGCATCTTTCGGGCAGTATCGTTATATATCCCCAATTGAAACCAAACATATTTAGGCAATGGATTCATTTGCAGAATTTCCATGGCATGACTTTCAAGGTATTCAGGCTTGCGGAAAATATTCACCATATCAATTATATCAATTAAATGATTCACCTTTTCAACTGCCGCCTCGCCAAATAGCTCTTTACCCAGAAGTTTTGGGTTTACCGGAAATATCCTGAAACCATGTTTATACATATAAAGTGGCACTTTATACGCTGTTTCCCATTCCTTATCCTTTGCTCCAATTACAGCAATAGA
>JANPBV010000275.1:0-4488 GCA_031430615.1 Ignavibacteria bacterium
GCTTTGATTTGCACATTATACGTTCCATAATTCCAATTTACCTTTCTTAAAGCAGGATGAATCTGCGGAAAACAAATTACCCTGAATACAAAATTAACGCTTAATTACTATATTATCAATTAATCTAACCTTGCCAAACCTTACCGCCAAACTGACTAAAACTCCATTATTTCCGCTATTTTTCAGCGTTTTTAGCTCTACAAGTGTCTCATTATCATTAAACGATATATAGTCTATTTTTGTTGCCGTTTCCCTGGATTTAATGAGCTTGCTCATTTGACCTTTGAGGAAATCAATATCTTTATTGTAATTTTCCAGTAGAATTTTTCGTTTTGCATATTCCAATGCTTTATATAGATAAGCAGCATCCGCCCTTTGTTCATTATCAAGATAAACATTTCTCGAACTCATTGCCAGACCGTCTTTTTCACGGATAGTTGGCGCTACGATAATTTTTGTGTTGATGTTAAGGTCATTAACCATTTTTTTTATTACTGCGGATTGCTGCGCATCTTTCTGCCCGAACACAGCAAAGTTAGCCTGAACAATATTAAAAAGTTTTAATACAACAGTTGTTACACCTTTAAAATGCCCCGGTCTTATTTTACCCTCAAGAAATGAAGTGATAACTTCTGTATCTACAAATGTTGAAAATCCTTCGGGGTACATCTCTTTTACATCAGGATATAGAATGTAATCAACGCCAGCATCACGGCATAGTTTTTCATCACGTTTAAAATTCCTTGGGTAACGCGAAAAATCTTCCTTTGGACCGAATTGCAGGGGGTTAACGAAAATGCTTACAATAACAATATCAGCTTTCCTTCTTGCAGCTTTTACAAGTGAAATGTGCCCTTCGTGAAGGTAGCCCATTGTGGGAACAAAGCCAATTGTTTTTCTTTTAAGCTTAAGTGAATCAGTAAGCTTTTGCGTGGCAATTATTTTGCGAAGTATTTTCATCTGTTATTCAGGTATTTCAAAAGTAAACAGTATTACCTGAATCAATTTATCAGTCATGCATATATTTCATGAACTGGTATATCTTATCCTTTAGATCTTTACGGTTTACAACGCAATCAAGAAAACCGTGCTCCTGAACGAACTCAGAATGCTGGAAACCTTTGGGAAGATCTTTACCTGTAGCCTGCCTTACAACCCTTGGTCCTGCAAATCCAATAAGCGCATCAGGCTCTGCTATATTAACATCACCAAGCATAGAAAAGCTTGCGGATGCGCCGCCTGTTGTGGGGTCGGTTAATACGGAAATATACGGTAGCCTGTTTTCGGCAAGTTTAGCAAGCCATGCAGATGATTTTGCAAGCTGCATAAGTGAAATTGCAGCCTCCATCATTCTTGCGCCGCCTGATTTTGAAATAATAATGTAAGGACATTTTTCTTTAATGGCTTTCTGAATACCTCGAGCGATTTTTTCGCCAACCACTGAACCCATTGAGCCGCCAATGAACTTGAAATCCATCGCGCTTATAACACACTCTTTTCCGTTAATTTCGCCAAAGCCGTTACGGATGGCATCATATAAACCGGTTTGTTTTATGGTATCAGAAAGTCTATCTTTATATTTTTTTGTATCAACAAAATCCAAGGGGTCTTTTGATGTTACTTTTTTATCAAATTCCTTATACTCGCCATTATCAAATAATATCTTAAAATACTCTTCGCTGCCTATTCGGAAATGGTAATCGCATTTTGTGCAAAGGTAAAAATTATTTTCCCACTGTTTCTTGTGCATAATTTCATCGCACTTTGGGCACTTTATCCAGTGACCCTCACCAAGCTCTTTTTTTTCCTGAGTTGCTATATTTTGTTTTGTTCTCTTAAACCAGGACATTTATATAATTTTTTATATTGTAGTAGTATTATTTATTAACCATGCTTTGATTGCTTCAAAATCATATTTACCTGAAGCAACTTGAATAATAAAATCATATATTAAATTGGGTCTAACATTAAAATCCAGTTTATTCTCAATCAAAAACCATCTTAAGATGAAATAACCAACTCTTTTATTGCCATCAATAAACGGATGGTTGTTTATTAAACTTTGGATTAAAGCGGCACCTTTTTCGATATTTGTTTCATATAAATCTTTACCCTCAAAAGTCTGAAAGGGTCTTTTCAGAGCACCATCCAATAAACCAATATCTCTTATTCCTTCTTCGCCACCGTATAATTTAATTAATGTTTTTTGAATTCTGAGAACGAATACAATATCAATCATTCAGCTAATTTTTTTAAAAGTTCGTCATCCTCTTTTAAAATCTTACTTACAATTGTAAGCTTTTTAATTTCATCGGCTGAATAGTCTTTGATCTCATTCAAATACATCAAAACCTCTTCAAGTGCAGCTTCAGGAATATTATTGACAGCTTCTATTATCTTTATTTTAACTTCTTTAGTTGTCATTTTTTCTTAAAATTAAAATCTTTCAAATAAAGCGGTTCAACCTTTCCGGCTTCAAATAAATTGCCGGTATCGAATTCTTTTTTTGCGAACTCGCTCATTGAAGCCAGCTCGTTTTTATGATTTTTAATATTAATGTACTTAAAATAACAATGTTTTATATGAGTTTCATCGCCAAAATCTCCCACTATAATAGTATCACTTTTTATGTTTTTTTGCAGATTTTCGAGTGTTTCTGCACCGGAATTTACAAATTTACCGTTTTCATACACTGAAAAATAATACTCAGGCAGTTTGGCTTCAAGTAATACACAATATGTTTGGGTAGGGGAAATTTCACCAAGTCTGTTAAGGGTTAATTCAAAATTATTTATTGAGATTATTTTTTTATCTGAGCCGAATGCAATTCCCTTTGCAAGAGAAAGCCCAACCCGGATGCCTGTGAAAGAACCGGGCCCGGTTGTAACTGCTATTGCATCCACTGAATTTATGTTCATTTCAGTTGAAAGTTTTTCAAGGCAATGTATAAGTTTATCGGGATTCTTGTTTGATAATTCGGATGGGTTTGTAAATTCAGCAGCATAATGAACTATTGTATTATTATCAGAGATCATTGCAGCAAAAGGAGTTTTTTCGGATGAATTTATAAGAAGTATATTCAATTCACGGGCCTTTCAAGCTTTATCCATCGGTGGGTTTCATCTTCGACGGTATGTGAAATGTGAATTTTTATTGTTTCCGGCGGCAGTAACCTTTCTATATGTTCAGGCCACTCTATTAATACAATACTTTCATGATTTAAATAATCTTCAAAACCCATAGCAAGCACTTCATCTTCAGTTTTCATCCTGTAAAGATCAAAATGATATATATTTTGAAATTTTTGTGAGCTGTATTCATTTACAATAATAAAGGTTGGTGAGTTTACCATTTGTTTAACATCTAATCCCAGGCAGATACCTTTTACAAGTCTTGTTTTGCCGCTTCCAAGATCTCCATATAAAGCAATTACATCCCCGCATTTAAGCGAAGATGCAATTTGCTTGCCAAGATTGACTGTTTCTGTTTCGTTTTTTGTGATTATCGCAAAATCGCGTTCCATTACAATATTGTTTACGATTTTGGCTCCAGTGTAATTACCGGTAATATCAATTCTTCCATTGATATTCCGCCATGCTGGAAAGTGTTCTTATAATGATGGAGGTAATAATGATAATCTGTTGGATATACAAAATAGAAATCCTCTTTTGTTACCACATAATTTACTATGCCGCCGCGCTTGGGTAATTTATAATCCTGCGGGTTACGGATAAATATCGCCTGGCGGTCATCTATCTTAACGTTCCTGCCGTACTTGTAACGCAGGTTTGTAGAGGTTTCACGGTCACCAAGCACTTTTGCGCCCCGCATACATCGTATGCTGCCATGATCAGTTGTAATAATTATCTTAATATCTTTCTGCTGTGAAAGTATTTTGAACATATTGAATAGTGATGAATGCTCAAACCATGACTGCGTTAATGAGCGGTACGCAGATTCATCAGGGGCAATTTCCTTAAGCACGGCGCTATCGGAGCGGTTATGCGCCAGTATATCAACAAAGTTTACAACAATTGCGTTAAGGTGAGTATTGGAAAAACTTGATATTTTATTTTCAATACCCTTACCAAAATCAGCATCAAGTATCTTTACATATCTTAATTCATTTCTCAGTTTAATTCTTTTTCTATCCAGCAGTTTCTGCAGAAATTCTTTTTCATAATTGTTCTTACTGTTCTCATCATCTTCACCTTTTGCAAAAAGCTCTGGTAGTGTTTTTCAATATCACTTGGGAAGAGCCCGCTGAATATTGCATTTCTCGCATATGGTGTTGCAGATGGTATCATACCGTAATAAAATTCCTTAGATATCTTAAAATAATCATAGAGCATTTTTTCCATCAGCATCCACTGGTCAAGCCTTAAGCAATCAATAACAAAGAAGAAAACAGATTTATGAGCGCCAAGCTCCGGCAGAACGTACTTTTCAACTATACCGTTGGAAAAAACCGGACCCGCTTTTTTTTCA
>JANPBV010000276.1:0-4804 GCA_031430615.1 Ignavibacteria bacterium
CCAATCCGTTTAATCCTTCAACTAAAATAAAATTCAGTTTGCCCAAAGAAGGCAATGTTTATATCAGTATTTATGACTCAAAAGGTTCTCTGGTAAATACACTGATAAATGAACAGATGAATCCCGGTGTTTATGAATTAATATTTGATGCTTCTTTATTGCCGAGCGGCGTTTATTTTTATAAGCTGAGCGCAAATGACTTTTCTGACACTAAGAAAATGGTCCTCATAAAATAATAGCTAATTTGTATTTTTATTTATAGCCTGTCCTGAGCCCTTAGGACAGGCTTTTTTATTTCATATTTTAACTTATTTCACATTCAATAATATTTGATTA
Organism: Ignavibacteria bacterium; assembly: GCA_031430615.1. Classification (GTDB taxonomy): domain Bacteria; phylum Bacteroidota; class Ignavibacteria; order Tepidaquicellales; family OLB5; genus OLB5. The sequence continues at coordinate 337 of JANPBV010000276.1, forward strand.
TATTCTGTTTTTAAATTATAGAATTCGGTGAATTACTGTAAATATTGTTTAGTATTATTATTTTTTATAGGTATTCAAACTTTAAGCCAGCCTATAGTTAAATTTGCCGCAATCGGTGATTATGGCAGATGGTACACCCCCGGTGAAGCATTGGTATCGCAAATGGTGCATGGGTGGAACCCGGATTTTATAATTACCTTAGGAGACAATAATTACGAATATGGCGCTGATTCTACAATAGACTCTAATATTGGTCAATATTATCATGATTATATCAGGCCCTATTTTGGGGTATTTGGAAATGAAGCGCCATTTAATAAATTTTTTCCAAGTTTAGGAAACCATGACTGGATAAGTGATTCAGCACACGCATATCTGAACTTTTTTACTCTGCCAGGTAATGAAAGATATTATGATTATATAAAGGGAAATTGCCATTTTTTTGTAATTGATAGCGATGTAAATGAACCCGACGGAATGACAAGTACCTCAACCCAGGCTTTATGGCTTAGAAATAAACTTGCACTCTCAATATCAAGATTTAAGATCGTATATTTCCATCATCCACCGTATTCATCGGGACAGCATGGAAATTCAGTTGATATGCAATGGCCTTTTAAAGAATGGGGTGCTACTGTTGTACTCTGCGGGCATGAGCATAATTATGAAAGGCTTGTTGGTGAAGATGGATTAACATATTTTGTAAATGGTTTAGGCGGCAAGGACTGGCGAGATTTTTTAACTATTGTTCCTGAGAGCAGGTTTAGGTTTACCGCAAATTACGGCGCAATGCTTGTAACATCATACCGGGATAGTATTAATTTCAAATTTTATTCTTACCCGGATTCTTTGAAAGATGATACCACAATCAACCTTCCACCAATTGGAATAGTACCAATTTCAGAAATTGCGGAGAAGTTTACACTTGAACAAAACTATCCAAATCCGTTTAATCCAACTACACATTTCGGATTTCGGACCCGAGATTTCGGATTTGTAACGCTAACAATTTATGATGCATCCGGAAGAAAAATTGAAACTCTTGTAAATGAAGAATTGAAAGCAGGCACATATGAGATTGAGTGGATTGCATCAAATTTTTCGAGTGGGGTATATTTTTACAGTATTTCAACTACAATGGGCAGTGTTTCAAAAAAAATGATACTTTTAAAGTAACAAAAATACTAAAATTTTATCCCCATTCATTAATCCATTAAGGATTTAAACTTTTTATAGTATATTTCATAATTCTTCTAATTAATTAATTACAAATGAAAAATTCTACAATTCTCAAATCAAGGATTGCTAGTATTGTGTTATTATTATTTTTTGTAGTAACCGGAGTGTTACTTTTTCAGGCGCAGGTGCCCGGGCAAAACTTCGACGATAACAATCCGAATATAGAGCAGCCAACAAGAGAGTCTTATTCACACTTCAATCCAAATGCCGGGAACTATCCAGATATTGTTACAATAAGTGATTTTGATAATTTTGATGTTGGCATAGATAACTATGAGCAGTATGGCTCATCAAATCCTATAAACCCGTTATGGATATCTTTTGGCGCAAATCAAAGCCCGCAAACTTTCAGAGGTACAACAAACGGAGGCTTAAACTGGTATATAAGCAACCCTGCTTATCCGGGCGGCACATGTTGTGACCCATGGGCTGCTCATACAGGCAGCGGTGTTTTAATCTATGCATCAGGCGTAAACGGACAGTACATTTACCGTTCAACTAATAACGGGTTAAACTGGAGCGCTCCAATTTTATCAGTAAATGGTGTAGATAGGAACCACGTATCCGCTGAGTATACCGGCACAGGTCCTTTTGCTAATTATGTATACGCTGCAATAACACCAGGTAACTTCGGAAGAAGCACTGATGCCGGGTTAACATGGACAACAACTTTCACTCCCAGTAACTCATTGCCGGGCTGCTATATTGCAGTAGGACCAAACGGTACAACAAACGGCGGTTGTGTTATGTATGTAACTAATACAGGTTCAGATAACGGAGGAAGAATATATAATTTTTACCGCTCAACTAATGGCGGAGCTAATTTCACACTTATGTCCAGTCAGTCTGGTTGGGCTGGATATGTTGGATTTTATACTGGAAGCAGGCATACTATCAATAATGCAAGAACAGCGCCTCATCCCAAGATAGCAATGGATAATTCAAACGGACCATTCAGGGGTAGGTTATATATGGTTCATGCATCTAACGATCCTGTAGGAAACGGCAATAAGCCGGATATTTGGCTGCGTTATTCAACTGACCAGGGGGTAACTTGGTCATCTGCTATAAGGGTAAATGATAATGCAAACCCGCAGCTAAGCGACCAATGGTTCCCGGAAATTTGGTGCGAAGGAACTACAGGTAAGCTTTATATTCACTGGTATGATGACAGAAGCAATCCAGCAACATTTCAGACTGATCTATATGCAACATACTCAACAACAGGAGGAACAAGCTTTGTAACAAGTCAGCGTTTGAACAACCAAACATTTACTTTTCCAAATCCGCCATGCTCACCTAATTGCTACAGGGGAGATTATACAACAATGACCGCCAATAATCCTAAAGTTGGCTTCAGTATATGGAGCGATCACAGGAACGCAACAGCTCAGAATATGGGCTCATACTTCCCTGATTTTGCAATGAGAGTTTCCCCGAACGCTTTTGGTATGAACGGGATTAATGACAGCCAGTTTGTTTATGTAAGTGTTCCGGCTGTAAAACTGTATAATGATTCGGCATTATTTTCTGCTACAGTTACAAATCCTCCGGGAACAGGCACAATTACATTAAGTCTTTTGAATAAAACTACCAATACACCGCAGACTTTGTTAACAGCTTATCCTGATTCTTTGAGATTAAGGATAAAAACAGCAGGCGGCGTACCAAATGGAAATTATAATATCAGGATTCAGGGCAACGGACCAAACGGCACACCTGTGCATGAAAGATTTGTAAATGTAAATGTTGGGTTTGTTGGTATTGCAAATAACAACAACGAAATTCCTGATGATTATTCACTAAGGCAAAATTATCCCAATCCTTTCAATCCGAAAACGAGTATAATTTTCCAGCTTCCTCAAAGCAGCTTTGTAAGTATTAACATATATGATATTAACGGGAAGCTAATTGAAAAACTTATCAGCAAGGATTTGCAGGCAGGAAGTCATAATATTCAATGGGATGCAGTAAACTATCCAAGTGGAATTTATTTCTATAAAATTATTGCCGGTAATTTTACTGATGTAAAGAAAATGATTTTGGTAAAGTAATTATTTAAAAATAAATTTAATTAAAGCCTGTCCGGAAATTTTGGACAGGCTTTTTGATTTTTAGGTTATTAATATCTTAATAGATTTATTCTAAAATCTTCTCTATTATTGGGTATATAATATCAAAATATTATGAAAACTCTGCTTTTTATTCTGGTTCTCTCTTTTTTAACTTCATCAAATATCTATTCCCAAAACTGGGTTACTACCGGCGGTAATAACCAAAGGAACGGTATAAGCAAAATTACCGGACCAAACAGCGTTACAACCGCATACTGGACGGTCAACAGTGCAAATTCAACAGCGTGGGGGAATTCAATTTATTCATTCTATGATAAATTTGTAACTTCCAGAATTGTTCTTTCACCATACACCGGAAAAATAGAATTACGTAATATTAATACAGGCATTCTTATCTGGGAAAAAATGATAAATTCATCATCAAGAATGTATGCTGTTGGTTTCAACGAAGATGCCGTTTATGCCCATGATTATTTTGCAGGTATTCTTTATGCGCTTAATATTTTTGATGGTTCTGTTAAATGGCAGATTGCCTCAGATATGTTCCCGGGGAATACCGGATTATTATTTGCATGCGATGGTGACCCCATAGATAGGGGAAAAAGAATTAATAAAAATACAGGTGTTGCAAGATGGACTAACTCATATATAATTCCCGTCGGACCCGATGGAGGATTTTGCATTTACGGCAATACATATTATCACTGGACAGGCTCAATTTCTACCCCAAAAACCTTAATTGCAATTGATCTTACAACCGGTGCAACTAAATACACTTCTGCAAGCCTGCCGGGAGATGGTGACCAGGAAAATGATCTTTGTATTGGACCCGATGGCACAATATATATCTGCAGAGATGGCGGTTCATTATTCGCATTCAAAGATAACGGCACATCATTTGTTCAGCAATGGGTACATACACCCGGGTATGTAGTTAAAGGTGTTGGCAAGGATGGTACATTATACGCATCAAATATAAATGACCCGTCTCAGTTTGCAAACAGTAATATTTACAGGCTAGATCCGGCAAATGGCAATATTCTTGATTCTGCCCAAACAAGAACACCGCTGGCTTATTTTGTATGCGGGGCTGATTCAACAATATATGTAAGTACCGCTGAGACCGGAAACGGCAGGTATGTTGCATTTTCACC
>JANPBV010000277.1:0-3615 GCA_031430615.1 Ignavibacteria bacterium
GGTGATACTTTTCCTTCATCAACTGCGCGGAAGTATTCAAGTAATGCTCTTGCGTCATCATGGGAAACATCCTGGAATGTCATCTGTATCAGGTACTGCGCAAACAGTTCTTTAGATGCAGGGTCCTGTTGTGTCATCTCAAGCGGGTTCAGTATCTGGTTCATTATCCACTCGGGTCTTCTTCTTTTTGTTACGTCTTTTAAAGGGGGACCCACTAAGCGTGAATTAAACTTATGACATGCTACACACTTAACGTTAAATACCTGCTCACCTTTTGTATAAATATTTGCGTCAACCGGGGTAAGCTTCATTTCTTCTTTTACCGGACCTATACCAAATTCTTCGTTTTTGCAGCCATTTAACGAAAGTACCGCTATTGCAAAGGTCAAAACTATTATTGATATGCTTTTAATCTTCAAATTTAATGATCTCATTTTTTATTATACCTTTCTTTATGATTTATATTTATTATAATACTGAATATGTTTTGTTTAATCTTGCTTCAAGTACTTTTGCCTTTGGGAAAAGTATGTTGTTTTCAAGATGCACGTGAACATGCAGATCATCTTCAAATTCCCTTAACTCATTAAAAAGCACCCTGAAAGTTGCGCATGCGTCTTTTGGAGGCATGTACCCGTTTGATAGTTCGTTGATCTTCTTTGTAAGCAGTCCTGCATTATCATGTTCTGATTCCATAACCTTGATCGGGTTATCAATTGAGCCAAAAGGAGGTACTGGCAGCTCAAGAGTATTTTTAAGAGCGATGTTCATTTTTTTTATATATGGAAAAAGCATTTTTTCCTCTTTTGCCATATGATTTAAGAGTTCATTTTTAAGCTCATTGAAAATAGATTCAATACCGCAGACCTCCGGATGCTTTTCTCCGTGAGCGCTTACAACTTTCTCGAGGTGATGCTCAATTGTTGAAATTGCGTTTACAACGTACGAGTGATGGTTGTTTATTATGTAATCTGCAAGAAACTCAGTATCCCAGGTATCATACCGAGTTGACGTAGTGTTATTTTCAGTTGTTCTTTCAAGTTCTGCCAATAATTTAGCTGTGTCAACACCCTTAGCGGTGCAGGCATCTTCTATTGATCTTTTTCCACCGCAGCAAAAATCCAGTCCGTAGCTTTCAAATATCTTCGCAGTATGAAAGTTTCCGGCTACAACTTCACCAATTTTATTTTCCTTTTGAATCATCATAGCAAAACTCCTTGTTCGTTTAGGTTATTATTACTTCCTATAACAAATTTACCTAACAGGCATGAGTTTACCTTTGACTTAAGTCAAAACCCGAAAATTTACTCTAAATTATTGATATTCTTTTATATAAGAGCGGGTTATTAATCATTAATTCCCCTCTAGAGAGGGGTGTCCGGCATTTGCCGGACGGGGTGTGTAAACTTTTTAATGAGTATTAGACTTCAAAAGCTATACTTGTGTGCCTTACTGAGCACCGCGAGGGAAGGTCTTATCATTTTACATAAATCACATTAAACCTGAAATTAATTAATCACGGAAAGTACAAACAGACTTTTGAAGTCTTATAATAAAGCAGTTGGGTCGCCTCCTTAAAAACAAAACACCTTAAGACTTCAAAAGCAATACTTGTGTGCCTTACTGAGCACCGTGAAGGAAGGTCTTATCTTTTTACATAAATCACATCAAACCTGAAATTAATTAATAATGGAAGGTACGAACAGACTTTTGAAGTCTGATGATAAAAAACACAGACAAACCTAAAGGTCCCGCAAATGTCTGTGCTACTATTCAAAAATTCCTTGGCGATCTTTGCGGCTCTACATCATATCACACTGCCGCATCCATTAATCTTTCAATATCCGTTATTTCAATATTTTTTCCTTCTACATTTATCATAGCTTCATCCTGCAGTTTTTTCAGAGTTCTTGAAAGCGTCTCGGGTATTGTACCTAGATACGCCGCAAGGTCATTTTTACTGATATTCAGTGTAATTTTGTGCAAACCGTTTTGCAACTGATTTGCTTTTTTATTTTCTGCAAGTATAAATCCCGCAACGCGTTTCGTAACATCCTTTAAGGTAAGCTCTTCAATATGGTGATTCAAATGCCTCAATCTCTTTGCAAACCCCGAAACCATTTTAATACATATTTTCGAATTGCTTTCCAGCAATTCCCTGAACTGTCTTGCCGGTATCAGGAGGACCCGGGTATCATCTTCTATTGCCATTGCGTTTGCCGGGTAGCGAAAGCTATCTTCAAACTCCTCGCCAAAATTTTCAAACAGTGGTACCTCAGCAAAAGTATTAAATGGTGATATCAGGTGCAGAATATGCTCCCTGCCATCTTTTGAAATTTTGTATATCTTTGTAAGTCCGGTTATAGTAACATAAAACCCAAGATAAGGTTCAGTATCAAAAAAGATAATATCTCCTTTGTTGAACGTTTTTTGGCGCGCTATCTTTGTGAGGCGTTCAAGCTCTTCATCGCTAAGCCCCGAAAAAATATAAACCTTCTTTAAAAAGTCACTTATCATAAGTACAAAGTTACAAAAATAATTTATCGATAAAAATATAACGAAATGTAGTGGTATATTACAGCTAATGATAGGATTTAGATAAATGTTGATTTATTGATAAATTATGTAGAAATTTCAGGTATAAAGATGGAAGAACTCAAAAAAAATATATTAAAAACGCTGCTTTATTACGATATTTTCTCTCACCCGTTAAAGCCGGATGAGATATTTTCATTTCTTCCGCGCAATTCGATAACAAAACAGGATGTCGCAAAGTATTTACATGAAACTGCTTCGGGCGGCTTGGCTCCTTTTGCTGAAAAAGACGGCTACTACTATATAAAGCCATCGGTTGAAAATGTTAACAACAGGATAACAAAAGAAAATTACTCGCAAAAAATGTGGAAACGCGCCGCGCTTGTTACACATATCATAAAGCGATTTCCATTTGTAAGAGCTGTTATGGTAACAGGAAGCCTTTCAAAAAATTCCAGTGATAGAAAAAGCGATCTTGATTTTATGATCATCACCGCTAATAACAGGCTGTGGATTGCCAGAACCATGTTAATGCTGTTTAAAAAAATATTTTTCCTCAACAGCTATAAGTTCTTCTGCCTCAATTATTACATAACCGAAGGAAATCTTCTTATTACCGAAAGGAACATCTTCACCGCAACTGAAATTGCGACTATTAAGGCTACCTATAATTCAAAGTTGATGGAAAAGTTCATACATGAAAATAACTGGGTTAAAGATTTTTTCCCTAATTACGACCTGTGTGACCCGATGCTGCATACAAGCGGATGTAAAGTAAATAACAGAAGCAGTTTTATTCAAAGGGTTTTTGAATTTTTAATCCCTTTCGGGCTGGCTTTAAAACTTGATAAAAAATTTATGGAAATGACACGCAATCACTGGAAAAAGAAATATTCGCATATCAATAAGGATGAGCGCAATCATATGTTCAAATCCACCGAAGGCGCCTCAAAAGCGCATCCCGGCAACATGCAGAAAAAGATACTTGGACTTTACACAAAAAAACTGCAGGAATTCAATTTATAGTTTTTATCTCCGCACAACTGACCGCATTTGCATTTTTAACTTTATAACTTTTAA
>JANPBV010000278.1:0-4217 GCA_031430615.1 Ignavibacteria bacterium
CGGGCAGAATGTTAAAAAAATAATGGAACCCGGATATGAGCCCCATTAATTGAAAGGTTTAATCTAAAGATAAACAAGATTGGGATTCCTTAATTTAGATCAGTTCAAATTTGAACCAGGCTTCTTTCGGAAAGCCATTTCAACCCATAAAATGACTTTTTGAATTTTTTGAGTTTATTTAGTTTAGTTATTAAATTTAACCCGTATTAGCCTTTTTCGCTCGTTTAAGAGAGCATTTCTTTCAGAATGCCTCAATCTTTTTACAATACAAATATGGTAAATAATTTTTCCGAATAAAATAACCTGCGTCATTTTGATGTATGATTTTTATCCAAATTATGATAAAATATTATAAGTGAGAAGATATTCATAGAAAATACTTATTACCAAATAGCCAGAATGCCGCCCATTATAGTTATAGAAATTAGCTGGTAAATAATGAAAAGGAAGTATAGCATTTTAGGTTTACTTTCATACATGTAACCGGGAATAACTGTGGTTACAACAAATCCAAGCCATACCCAAAAGCCTATCATTACCCCCTGTGAAAAGGTATGTATCAGGCTGAATTTTATTAGATGAGCAAGTACATAAGCAAACAGAAGAGATGCTATAGTATTTATAACATATGTAAACGCCATGCCTGTTGAAGAAAAGCCCTGTTTTAATTCCTCTTCGGTCTTACCCATTGAGCGCATCCAAAGCTTGCCTAAAACAAATGGGGAGTACCATAAGGCGCCAATTATCATATTGATGACACCTGCAATTACTACGGGGACGAGATTCATAGTGGGGTCTGGCATAAAATTATTGCTGATTTGAGATTGGTGATCTCGGATTGAAGAATTATGAAATGTTTCTAATTCGTAATTGATTTTGTTGCCCGACTAGGGGTCGAACCTAGACTCTTCCCGCCAGGGCGGGACGAGTTGCTAAGTTCACAACATAAGTAAAGAAAATAAATGATTTATTATCAATTAGAACAACAGTTGCATACTGTTGCCCGACTAGGGGTCGAACCTAGACTCTCTTGATCCAGAATCAAGCGTGTTGCCAGTTACACCATCGGGCAATAATTTAAAAATGTTTACAAAGATACTAAAATTGGAATTCACTGTAAAGTTGAAAATTTGCACTATTCTTGACTTTAAATAATTAAATATGACATTCTTTATTATCACTTTTATTTTATTAACTCATTTTTTGCAGATTAACACATATTTACAAATGGTTACATATATTCAGGAACGCAGCATTCACAGTTTTGTTTAAACTTATGCAGCGGGCATTTAAACAGCCTGATTTTATAAAAGCTATAAAAAGGAGTATTACATCATGATTAAAAAAACCATTTTTGCATCACTTTTCATCTTTTCGGTATTTTTTGCTTCATCAGGCAGAATTTTCAGTCAGGAAGGTAATACCGGCACAATACAAATTATTCTTCCCGAGGTCAAAATAGGTACTTATGATGAGAACGGTTACGATAAAGAAGGTTATAATAGAGATGGTTACAACAAGTACGGATATGACCGTCAGGGTTATAACAGGCAGGGATATAATGAAAAAGGATTCAACAGAAGCGGATATGATATTTACGGTTACGATACAGAAGGCTATAATAAAGAAGGATATGACAGGAACGGCAATTACAGATATAACACACAGGTTTACGAAAAAGAGAAAAAACATAAACATGAAGATAACGGCAAACATAAAGGATGGTATAAAAATAAGAAAAATAAACATAATGACGAACATGATGATAATGATGGTGATTAATTAATGTGATTTAATACTGAGTTGATGATTGGTAATAGTTAATTAACAAAAGGGAGCTAAAATAGCTCCCTTTTTAATGAAATTTCTTTATTGATAAGCTTGAAATGCTTATAAATTTGATTTAGTTTAATTAAGATTTGCATAAATTTTTGTTTTTTAAATGGGAAGATGTTTTAGTAAATTTGAGGGAAAGAAAGTTTTAAGCTGAATACAAATAAAATGATATATAAAATATCCATAATAATTCTACTGTTAAATATCTGTTTATATTCACAGCAGGCTACACTATTTAAAAATCCACCCGGAAATTTAACTCTGCCATCAGTATTAACTGATGAAAACGCAACCCCTAAAACAACCGGCATGGGAAGCATTGAATCAAAGTGGGTTCAATCCACCTCAGCTAATGCCGAGAGCCTCCTTGGGTCATTTTCATCATCTGCTGATATAGGTATTAATCAGATGATAAAGGATATTATGGTAAATGCTAATATTCCCGAAGGCAAAATCAGTCAGATCAAGATCAATTTTTCCAGTTCCGGTGTTGAAGAGCGGAGTATTGATAAAGATGCCGTGGCTTTTGGTGATGATTTCCCTGTTAAATACCCAGGCGAAAATATGTTTTTAATGAACAAATTATACCGGACAAAAAACGCAGTAATAGAATTGACTGATGGAAGTTCTGCGGATTTTGATCCCGGTGTTAAAGATGCGTTTTCTGAGGGATTAAGATTTGGCAATAAAACCGAGACCGTTCAGGGAAACAAAATGGTGATAGAGATTCTATATCTCATGTATGCTTATGAATACGTGCCGTTGAATATCAGCCGGCTTGTTGATAGAAGCTTGGTGCTGCCTTTGTATCAAACTACTGATGTTGGCCTTAACTCTATTGCTAACATAAGTGTAGGCGAGGGGGCGCAGCAATATGATTACCTGGTAAAAGTGGGAAGCAATGTTTCAGCAAAGCCGATTGAGTTTAGAATATCCAATGTAAATCCGAAGTCGAATTTTAGAGTTGGCGGCAAAGAAGGTTACACTTTAACTTATATAGAATCAGGCGGAAATAAAGTTACATTCTCTATCTCAGGGTTTGTGATCAGTTTTCCATAAGCATAGCTGCGCTGATAAATATAGCTTTTTGTGATTTACCGTAAATTGAGAACTAATTGGTTCACATTTTTATTATGCTAAATTATCAACGCTAATAACTGAATACACAAATCTTTGCATTTAAACTTAAGATTTAATTGGGTATTTTAGAAGTACATTTAAGGGATTTACCCTTTCATAAAAATTTAATGTATCATTAAGGTAAATAAATGCAATTCAGGCTCAAAAAATCTACAATTGAAGATGCAGGTATAGGCGTATTTTCAACAACACATATCAAAGAAGGCGAAAAGATAAATACTCTGTTTAATGAAAATGATGTAAGATGGGTATCGCATGAAGATTATAAAAAATTAAAAGTATCAGATGAACTTAAAGATAATTTTGCCATTCAGTATGATGATGGTTACTCAATGCCCGCTGATTTTAATTGCATGAGTGTTGGTTGGTATCTTAATCATGCAGCAATTCCCAATCTTCACTTTGATGAAGAGTATGAGTATTTTGCATCAAGAGATATCCACCCCGGTGAAGAATTATTCATTGATTACGACAGGCTGTAAATAAAAAAGCCTCTCATATCATATATGAGAGGCTTCGAGTAGGATTGGGCAGGTTAAGCCCTTGCCCTCCTAAAACTTATAAATTGCATACACGCTCCTTTCTGAGTGGGTCTGCTTTTATTTCCCCACATACAAATATAACTAAATTTTAACGTAAATTGTCCCCAATTTCAATCTAAACATGATTTATTTGTGTATAAACCTTTATATATCAATTGAAGATTATAATATCAATTACAGTTTATAATATCAATTGAAATTATATTTAATTATTTTAAATTAATAACAGAAGAGAAAATACAACATCATGTATAGAATCATCATAATCATACTAACGGCTATTACGCTTTATTTAGGAACCTCGTACTCACAATAATTTATTGATGTAGAAAAAATAGGAATGAACTATTACGACAATATTACAGCTCCTGTTTTCCCTAAAATACTGAATGGCTAAATACTGATAAGCCATATTCAATAAAAGATCATAAAGGCAAACTTGTGCTTATTGATTTCTGGACATACTGATTTATTAATTATATCCATATAATGCCTGACTTAAAGAAGCTTGAAGAGAAATATAAAAATGAACTTGTAGTAATTTGAGTCCATTCAGCTAAATTATTAACCGAGCGAGGTACAGATAATATCCGGCAGGCAATATCAAGATATGAAATCGGTCATCCTTTTGTTAATGATAAGGATTTTGAAGTATGGGATGAATACATAGCTAAATCATGGACAACACTTGTATTAATT
>JANPBV010000279.1:0-2029 GCA_031430615.1 Ignavibacteria bacterium
TCTGTTCATTACTAATTATTCATTGCTCATTGTTAATTGTTAATTGACTTTATTGCAGCTTGGGCATAATTTACATACTGCGCATTCATCGCATAATGGTTTACGCGCTTTGCAGATTGTCCTTCCATGCTGACCTATTACGTGCGAATATTTTATCTGCATGTTATCGGGTATAATTTCCTTCAGTTCCATTTCAATTTTCTCGGGCTTATCGTTTGAAGAAAGTCCAAGCCTTAGGGAAACCCTTATCAGGTGAGTGTCTGTCATAATAACCGGATGCCCAAAACAGTTTCCCAAAACAACATTCGCAGTTTTCCTGCCAACTCCCGCAAGCTCAACAAGCTCATCCATAGTATGCGGAACTTCACCGTTATATTTTTCTACAAGCATTTTCGAGCAGCTAATAACGCTCTTTGTTTTGTTGCGGTAGAAATTTATTGAGCGCAGTTCATTTTCAAGCTCTTCAGGTTTTACTTTGAGGAAATCCGCGGGTGTTTTATATTTTTTGTATAGCGGAACCATAACGGTGTTGACCCTCTCATCTGTACACTGTGCGGCAAGCAGAGTTGATATCAAAAGCTGGAATGGATCTTTGTGGTCAAGGTGGCAGCCAGCATCCGGATATTCATTTGAAAGGATGTCAAGGATTTTTAGCGCCCTGTCTTTTTTATTTTTGAGAGATTCGGACATAAGATCTTAATTTAGTTATATGGAATATAGCCCTTTTCTTCCATAAATAGCATAGAAAAATTAATAATCACTCTCAACCCATTAAATTGATATATCAATTATTGATATATCATATTATATTTACAGCATGAAAACGAGTTCAGGTTTAAATCTTCGCTTTATTAACAGTTTAGATAATGCGCTAAAACTGTACAAAAAACATATGCAATCTGGCTTATTAAAACATGGAATTGATATAACAATCGATCAATGGCAGGTTTTGGATGTTATTGTAAATAGTAAAGATATAAAACAAACCGAAATAGCAGAGAAAACATCTAAAGACCCAGCTTCGGTAACGCGAATAATTGAAATACTCAACAAAAAAGGTTATGTAGCGCGGCAAGTCGATCCAAATAACAGGAGAAAAATGATACTGGGCGTAAGTAATCATGGTGAAAAGGAATACATCAAAGCAGCAGAAGTTATTATTGAGTGTTCAGAAAAGGTGCTCGGCGGATTGAACGAGAAAAGAATGAAGAAAATCAGAAAAGTTTTTAAAAGTATTTCAAAGAACTGCAATAATTAATTTGCAAAGCAATATAACTATCAGAAGAGCCGTTCATAAAGATGCGGATTTAATTTGCAGGCTTTATTACGACAGAGTAAGGAACGTTAATTTTAAAGATTATTCACCCGAACAGATTGAAGTTTGGTCAAATGGCGGATTAAATCCTGATAAATGGAAAAGGAAAATTGACGAGCAGTATTTTATTCTTGCAGAAATAGTTAACACACCCCTTCCGCAAAGCTCCCTCCCCTCTCAAGAGGGGAATATCATACTTGGTTTTTCATCAATTGCGCCAGACGGCTACCTGGATTTCCTTTATGCACACAAAGACTACCAGCGCCACGGAGTTGCATCTGCGTTGCTTAAGGAAATTGAAACAAAGGCTGCCAAACAGAAAAACTCCGAAATATATTCACACGTTAATAAAACGGCAAAAGGTTTTTTTGAGAAAATGGGGGATGAACACAAAGAGGACTTGCGGGATATGTATAAAGGGGTAATGTTTATTAATGCGTTAATGGTGAAAAAACTTTCTGTGTAAATGACTGAAAATTAATAATTAGTTGTAAAGCAAATATAGTTCAGAATTTCTATAGAATCTAATAGTATATTAGCGTATGAAAATTTTACTCGTTGAAGATGAAGCCTCTTTGGGAGAAACCATAATTTCTTACCTAAGTGAAGTCGGTTACTTATGTGAGTGGGTTAAAGATTTTAAATCGGCATCTGAAAAAACATCTTTGTATGAGTATGACTGTACGCTGATAGATATTACTCTGCCTGGCGGAA
>JANPBV010000280.1:0-1518 GCA_031430615.1 Ignavibacteria bacterium
AAAGAAAATCATTAAAGCTTCTACTAAAACAAAAGATGTTGCACGAAAAAAAGCAGAAGATTTTGCGTTCGTATCCAGAAAGAGCAATCTTGAGGAAGAAGCAAAAAAACTTGGATTGCAGATTGTAGATATTCCAAACGCTATTTCCAAAGGCGCTTTTATTCCTGGCGCTGGTCAAAATACAACTGTAACAAAGTTTGCTCTTGAAGAGAAAAAAAGTTCTATCAGTGACCCGATAAAAGTACAAAACGGTTACGCTGTTTATGTTATTACTGACAAATTCCCGGCTGGTTATTTTTCATTTGATGAGTTAAAAGTACAACAGCTTCCCACTCTTGTAAAGCAGGAAAAGAAGCTTGATGCTGCAAAACAAATGGCAAATGATTATAAATCAAAGATCTCCGGTGATATTAATTCATTAAAAACTGCGCAGCCACCAATGATTATCCAAAAAGCTGATACTGTTTCAGTTGCAGTGCCAAGTCCGCTCATAGGAGCTGATTTTGATTTTTCAACAGCAGTATACAAACTGCAAAATGGCCAGATATCTGAACCAATTAGAACAGCCCGTGGTTACTATATAGTACAAATGCGTAATATTACTGCATTTGACCAGACCAAATTTCAGGCTGAATATGATAAGATAAAAACTGCGCTTGTAAGCCAGAAAAAGCAATCAATAGTTCAGGATTGGCTTGCAGATCTTAAGGAAAAGGCTGTAATTATAGATAACAGGGACAAACTTTTCAGATAATTTTTAATTTTTAGATTATTGCATTTTAAATCTATGAAAGTTAATTTGCCCTGTGTAAAGTTGCTTTAAATAATAAACAGGCAATACTTGAAAAAGAATTTATTCATTATAATAGTTATTATGGGTTCAATTTATTTATTGAACCCATATTTTTTATATTCCCAAACCAGGCAGCCCGAAAAAGTAGTCTATAATAGTACGGGTAAATTAAGTCTTCAGGTTTTCGGGATGTACGTCTCATCTGCTGAGCTTCAAAACAACCTGGGCTCGAGTGTTTCTTTTTTAAGAGATGCCTCTATTGAATTAAAAGGCGGTTATGGATATGGAGCAGAATTAACTTACAACCCTAACATTAATAACTTTGATGTTGTATTTTACCTTTCATCTGAATACTTAAAAGTTAAAGATGATGAATTATTATTAAGATTTGAAAATGATTCCGGCTCTTCAAGTGTTCGGTTTACAGAAGAGTATAATATGCTTCCACTTGAAGCCGGGCTAAAATGGAATCTTCCGGTAAGTACCGAAAGATTTAAAATATATATAGGCGGCGGCGGCGGAGTTTATTTTGGAAACCGCACAAGAACAATTGGACCGTATAAGAGTTCGGCAGTATCCAGAAAAGCCGGATTCAGCATGAATGTTTTAGCGGGTCTGGAATATTTTGTACAAAGGAACTTATCCTTGGATTTTGAGTTTAAATTCAGAGAAGCAACATTCGATACACAAGACAGGTTTGATGTTGATTATATTACTATAGGAGG
>JANPBV010000281.1:0-2292 GCA_031430615.1 Ignavibacteria bacterium
ACGGTGCTAGTGCAAGTGAAATTTATAAAACAACAAATTTTGGTGTTAATTGGATACAACAAATTAATCCAACTTACCAAATTTTAAACAGTATTAATTTTCCCAATGTTAATACAGGTTATGCCTGCGGTGGAACGGGTAAAGTAATAAAAACAACAAACGGTGGCTCAAATTGGTTTATTGTAAATAATCCTTTAAACACTGACTATTATCTTTTTAATGTTGTTTTTACCGATGCAGAAACAGGGTATATATCAGGCATTAAGAGTTTTTCAGATACAAGTATTGTTATGAAAACTACAAACGGGGGAAATAACTGGAATATTCAGTATTATTTACGATCAAATTGGGGGTTGTTCACAGCTATGTTTTTTGTAAATGTTAATACAGGTTATATTGGCGCAGCATCACGTAATTATATGCTAAAAACGACCAATGGAGGCATAAACTGGCTGCAATATAATATTCCGACATCAAACGGCATTTATTCAATCCACTTTCCAAGCGCAAACATTGGTTATGCAAGCTGTTACAGCGGGCAAATAATTAAAACAACTAATGCAGGAATTAACTGGTTTCTGCAAACTACAGGCACAGGCAGTTCCTTACGAAGTATATTTTTTATAAACGATCTAACCGGTTATGCTTCAGGTGATAATAATACTGTTTTAAAGACTACAGATGGTGGCGGTCCGCCTATTGGTATAACACCAATAAGCAACGAAGTACCGAAAGATTTCCGTCTGGAGCAGAATTATCCTAATCCATTCAATCCAACAACTAATATTAATTTCAGTATTCCAAAAGCGGGTTATACCTCGATCAGGATATATGACATAATGGGAAGGCTTGTGCATATACTTTTTGAAGAACAGTTAGCTCCCGGCAGTTACAAAGCTGACTGGAATGCATCTCAAATGCCTTCGGGGATTTATATATACAGGATAGAAAGCGGAAGCTTTACGCAGAGCAGGAAAATGATTTTATTAAAATAATCCCGAGTGCTCGGGATTATTTTACAACCTTGTTTCCCTGGCTCGTTTTTGAGCTAAGGTTGATAAAGTAAATTTTATGTAGTAAAAATTATAGAATTTTAATCATTAAATCCTTTAACTACGTTTAAAAAATAGATTCCCGCCTGCCTGCCTGCCTGCCTGCCGCAGGCATGGCGCGGGAATGAGAAACAAAAACAAAAAGGCAGGTTTAACCCTGCCTTTTGTGTATGCAATAACTTAAAATTATTTTTTCTTCCGTTTAAAGGGCGCTTCTATCTGTATCCAGCGGATCTTCCACCATCTTTCAAACCTGTTCTCTTCACCGTACATTAACCTTATAATGTTTGCCCTGTGATTATATGTTAGGAAGATACATACCGCCAGACTGAAATATATCAGCGTTTGATAGCCGTCAATATCAACCCCAAAGAAGTTTTCCCTGATAAACATTGTACTGGGGAAAGCATATGCCGCTGTAATTGAGCCCAGCGAAACGTAACCTGAAAACATTAATACTACTATAAAAATACCAATTGCAATTGTAGCATCTATCGGCGCCAGACTTAAGAGCATTCCGGCTGTTGTATTAATACCTTTGCCGCCTTTAAAGCCCGCAAAAACTGTCCACACATGACCAATTATTGCGGATATACCGGCAATTAACTGTACTATTGTTATATCCTGAAACGGTGTGCGGTTTTCAAACGGCAATGTACCATAAAAAAGCTTTGATATTAGCAGTGTGGCAATAAAGCCTTTGGCAATATCAACCAACTGTACAATTACGCCTAATTTCCAACCCAGAACGCGGAAAGCATTAGTGCTGCCAAGATTTTTACTGCCATGCTTGCGGACATCTATACCCTTAAACAGTTTCCCAAACACCAACGCAGTTGGAAATGCACCAACAAGGTAACTTAAAACAATTATTATCAGTAAATATATCATATTTTAGTTAAAACACTCTATCCTTTTAATTTCGGGTATATCATGCATTAATGCTCTTTCAATTCCCGCTCTCAATGTCATTGGTCTCATTGGACATGTATTACATGCCCCAAGCAGCTTTAATTCAACAATTCCGTCCTCTGATATCTTATCAAGCATCACGTCACCGCCATCTATTTGTAAAAAAGGTCTTATCTTTTCAAGAACTGCGTTTACTTTAGCTTCAACTTCCGCAGTTTTTTCTGTTATTAACATTTATTTGGTGATGAAACTCAGTAAAAATAGTGAAACTTTATTAAAAAAGCATTAGTGAATTAATAAATTAATCTTCTCGTGCCACCAATAGAAT
>JANPBV010000282.1:0-3383 GCA_031430615.1 Ignavibacteria bacterium
TGAGATGACACAACAGGACCCTGCATCTAAAGAACTGTTTGCGCAGTACCTGATACAGATGACATTCCAGGATGTTTCCCATGATGACGCAAGAGCATTACTTGAATACTTCCGCGCAGTTGATGAAGGAAAAGTATCACCTCAATAATAATGAACGTATGCAGCAAATAAATAATAAGATACAATTTAAGGAGAAAACAAAATGAAATTCCAGATCAAGGATTTCTTTAAAACAGTAATATCTAAATTAACATCATCATCCATATTACCGGCAATAACAGCAGCGTTAATAATAGCAATAACTGTATCACTTATACTTGTTACAGGCTGTGGAAAAAAAGACGGAACCACCAAGCTTAATTTGAGCGAAGATGCAGCAAACAAAGTTTACGTTCCTCCGGGGCAATATGATGAGTATTATTCATTTATTTCCGGCGGTTTCAGCGGGCAGCTTGCAGTATATGGTTTGCCATCAGGCAGGCTATTCAGGGTTATCCCTGTGTTTTCAGTTGACCCCGAAAAAGGATGGGGCTACACCGAAGAAACAAAGCCGATGCTTATGACCTCGCATGGATTCATTCCGTGGGATGACTCTCACCATGCAGAGCTTTCTATGACCGACGGTGTGCCCAACGGCAAGTGGATATTTTTGAACGGTAATAATACACCAAGGCTTGCAAGAATAGACCTTAAAACATTCCGTACAAACGAAATACTTGAAATACCAAACAGCGCAGGCAATCATTCCTCTCCGTTTACAACAGAAAATTCTGAATACGTTGTATGCGGCACAAGGTTCAGTGTTCCTTTAAAAGAGCTTGATGTTCCCATAGATTCATACAAGGAAAAATTCAACGGGACAATAAGTTTTGTTAAAATTAATCCAGAGAGCGGCAACATGAACGTTGAATTCCAGATTATGACGCCTCCGTTTGATTATGACTTAAGCCACGCCGGAAAAGGTCCATCACATGACTGGTTCTTCTTTTCATGTTACAACACAGAGCAGGCATATACTTTACTCGAAGTTAACGCAAGCCAGAAGGATAAAGATTTTATTATGGCAGTTAACTGGAAAAAAGCTGAACAATATTTAGCAGAGGGTAAAGCAAAAGATACCCCTAGCGAATTTTATCACAATGTATATGATGAAAGCAAACACATGGCAACAAGCGAAATATTGAAGTCAGTTAAGATGCTTGACCCCAAAGACTGCCCGGGAATGATATATTACATACCATGCCCAAAATCACCACATGGCGCAGATGTTGACCCAAGCGGCGAATATATTGTAGGCGGCGGAAAACTTGCAACAGTTATCCCCGTATTTTCGTTTTCAAAGATGCTTAAGGCAATTGAGAATAAAGAATTTGACGGAGATGTTGTTGGAATACCCGTGATAAAATATGAAGCAGCATTGTATGGCGAAGTACAGAAACCGGGTCTTGGACCGTTACATACAGAGTTTGATGACAAAGGTTTTGCTTACACATCAATGTTTGTAAGCAGTGAAGTTGTTAAATGGGATATAAAGAAACTTGAAGTAGTTGACAGGGCTCCTTCTTTCTATTCAGTCGGACATATTATGATCCCAGGCGGTGACAGCAAAAAACCATGGGGTAAATATCTTTTATTAATGAATAAAATTACTAAAGACCGTTTCTTACCAACCGGACCCGAGCTCACACAATCCGCCCAGCTATATGATATATCAGGTGAGAAGATGAAATTACTCTCAGACTTTCCTACAATCGGAGAGCCGCATTATGCTCAAGGCTGTCCTGCGGAACTGTTACAGAAAAATTCGGTTAAGTTCTTTAAGTTAAGTGATAATAAACATCCTTATATGATCAAATCTGTTAATGATGCAAGAGTTGAACGCAAAGGAAATGAAGTACATATTTATATGGGAATGATAAGATCACATTTTACACCGGATAATATAGAAGGCATTAAAGTAGGCGATAAAGTCTTCTTCCATATTACAAATATGGAGCAGGATTGGGATATACCGCATGGCTTTGCATTAAAGGGTAACAATACATCAGAAATGCTGATAATGCCGGGCGAAACCCAGACAATTACATGGGAACCGAAAGTTGCGACAGTGTACCCGTTCTATTGCACTGATTTCTGCAGCGCGCTTCACCAGGAAATGCAGGGATACATAAGGGTTCAGCCTGCAGGCTCTAATGCAGAGATAAAATTTTCAGTAGGAACAAAGTAAGAATCGAATTATATCCTCACCCCTAACCCCTCTCCTAAAAGGAGAGGGGGATGGTGGAGGAAAAGAAAATGAAAAAGATAACCAGAATATTAATTATAGCTTCATCACTTGCAATGATAACGGCATTTTTTACGCCGATGTGGATGATAGATCTTGAAGCGCCGCAATATCCCGAAGGGCTTGGGATGCAGATATGGATAAATAAAATTACAGGCGATCTTAACACTATCAACGGACTTAATCATTATATAGGCATGAAAAAAATTGAACCCGATTCAATTAAAGAGTTTTCAATTATGCCGTATGTGTTGGGTTTTTTAATTGCAGCAGGCGTTATAACCGGAATTGCAGGAAAGAAAAAGTTACTTACTGTTTGGGTGATTTTATTTATTATTGCCGGGGTTGCAGGAGGAGTGGATTTTTACATGTGGGAGTATGATTACGGTCATAATTTAGACCCGACAGCAGCAATTATAGTACCCGGAATGAGTTACCAGCCGCCACTTATAGGAAGCACGCAGCTACTCAACTTTGTAGCAACATCATTACCCGATATAGGCGGCATAATAATTATATCTACGGGACTAATTGGAGTTCTGGCTTTAATTTATGAATCATTATCAGGCAGAAAAAAAAAGGTAAAACTTAATAAAAAAAATACGACCGCAAAGGCTGCTCAAACCAAGAAAACTGATCAAATAAAAGAGAATGAACATGAATACGAAATGGCTTAACATTTTCCTGGTAGTGATATTAACCACCGTGGTATCATGCAGCACAGAACCTGAGCAGATAAATTTTGGCATAGACCAGTGCGCTTTATGCAGGATGAATATTTCAGAGCAGAGATTTGGGGCTGAGATAGTTACAAAAAAAGGAAAGATCTTTAAATATGACGGCACTGAATGTATGTTGAATGCCATAAGTCTTGGAAACATAAATTATGATGATGCAGCCGGATTCTATGTCATAGATGCCGCAAATCCGAAACAACTTACCGATGCAGTGAACGCATCATATCTTATCAGCGAAAAATTGCCATCGCCAATGGGCGCGAACCTATCGGCATACAGCAAAAAAACAGATGCTGAAGCAAATCAGAAGCAGTATGGCGGAGAACTGAAAACATGGAATGAGCTTTTGGTTAAGTTTAAAG
>JANPBV010000283.1:0-2457 GCA_031430615.1 Ignavibacteria bacterium
ACAAAGGGCAGAATTGATCTAAGTTCACGCTTCCGTTACGTACTGCGGTATAAACTTTCAGGTAGTGTTGATCTTGGCGGCTCCAGAATTAGACTTGGAGAAATTACCGATAATGATAAAACATTCAGCGATGAATGGAGAATTGCGGTTTATCATAACCAGACAATTAATCCTACAACCACACTGAATGCTAATGTAAATTTCTTAAGCAGTAAAAATTATTACAATACTTCAACTAATAATTTAAGCGATCTCCTAAGGCAAAATGCGCTTTCAAATGTAACATTAAGTAAATTCTGGGAAGGTACGCCTAATTCGCTTTCAATAAATTACGCCAGAGACCAGAATTTAACAACAGGAGAAATACTGCAAACTATTCCGGCTGTTACTTTCAGCAGAAGCCAGACATTTCCTCTGCGCGGCAAAAACACATCATTATTTGATCTTAAATGGTATGAATCTGTTTCATATTCATATAATTCACAATTTAAATATATAGATGAAAAGCGTTTGGTAAATTCCGCAATAATTGATGGCAGCTTCAATAGGAATACGCGGGGTGGATTAATACAGTCTGTTGGTATTAGCGCACCAATAAAATTATCGGAGTTCAATTTATCACCATTTTTCAACTATAACGAGATATGGTACAACAAGTCAGTTGAAAAAATCTTCAATCCGGCAGATAGCACGATTACTACAAATAATGTAAACGGATTTAAAGCGTTCAGATATTTCAGCACAGGTGTCTCGCTTAACACAAGGCTTATCGGACTTTTCAACACACGGATTTTTGGTGTTCGTGGTTTCAGACATACAATTACTCCTGCATTAACTTATAGCTTCACACCGGATTTTTCAGAACCCCAATGGAATGCATACAAAACATATGTAAACCAATTCGGACAGGAAGTAAAATACTCAATTTATGAGCGGGAAGTTTTTGGCGGCGCGCCTATTGGCGAGCAGCAGGCACTGAATTTTTCTGTAGGTAATATTTTTGAAATGAAAGTTAAAGATACTGATTCCACTGATACAAAGTTCCAATTGTTAAACCTTGGCGCTGGTATTAGATACAACTTTGCGGCTGATAGCCTAAGATTTAGTGAGCTTGGATTGAACTACAGAACCCAGGTTGGCAATTTCCTGAATATTGGCGGCGGAGCTTCGTTTAATTTATATAAATATGTAGATGGGGTGGGCAGGGTCAATCGCTTTCTATGGAACGAAGATAAAAAATTAGCGCAGCTTACTAATTTCAACATATCGCTCTCAACTACTCTACAGGGCGGGCAGACTGTTGATGAAGTGGATTCAACCAAAGCCAAAGAAGAGCTTGACGAGACAAGTACGCAGGAAAGTGAGTATGTTGGGGTATATGGTGATAAACCCGTGAATTTTTCCATACCATGGTCAGTTTCATTCAGTTATAATTACTCCATTAATCAAAGTAATCCAAGCGTTATCAGCAAGTTTTCTAATATATCAAGTAACCTTAGCTTTAACTTAACCCGAAACTGGAAATTTACTTTTTCAGCGGGATATGATATATTTCAGCAGCAATTTTCTACTCCATATATTACAATATACCGTGACTTGCATTGCTGGGAAATGAGCTTTAACTGGGTACCAACAGGAATTTACCGGGGATATAAATTTGAGCTTAAGATAAAGGCGCCGCAGTTACAGGATATCAAAGTCACTAAGCAGACTAATTACAGAGGAGTGTTTTAAAAGTGAATCGTCAAATGTCAAACGTGAAACGTGAAAATAGAGCAGCATATGGTAAAACAAAGAGCAGAATTATTATATAATTTATAAGTATGGGTCTCCGCTTTCCTGCCTGAACTGGCGTTACGGCAGGCAGGCGCGGAGATTGATCTGAAAATGAAATACGAATTATACAGCGGGGCGGGGAATGATTTTGTGATGATAAACAACATCACAGAAGCAATTGCTTTGGATAAGCAGGAAGAGATTACAATAAAATTATGTAATGAAAACTTCCCTGAAATTGACGGGGTGATATTTGCCGATAAGCCGCTTAAAAATGGTTCAGAAGTGAGGATGAATTATTATAACAGGGATGGAAGCTTTGGGGCAATGTGCGGCAACGGCGCAAGATGCATTGCCATGTTCGCGTATAAAGATGGAATCACAAATAAGAAAAAATTCTCACTCGAAGCGGTTGATGATGTGTATTCCGCTGAAATATTGAGTGATGAAATTGTGAGAGTTGATTTCCCGGAACCAAAAGAAATTAAAGCCGATATTAAGATAGAAGCAGATACAGGAAATGGACCAAAACCGCTTAACATAAGTTTTGTAAATGTCGGGTCAGATCATATTATTCTGTTTATGAATGAAGAGATTAATAAGTTATTTTTGAGCTGTATCAGTATGGATAAATTAGATGTTGATAAAACTGGCAGATCGTTACGGTTCCATAAAGATTTT
>JANPBV010000284.1:0-9525 GCA_031430615.1 Ignavibacteria bacterium
GTTGATGCAAAAGGTAATGATGCGTATCTGGATAAAGACGGCATCAATTTTGTATTTGAAAACAATGAGTCCGGCAGAGGCTCAGTATTTTTTGAATTCAAAACCGATAATTTAGCTGAGGCAAAAGAAACTCTTGAAAAAGAAGGCTGCGCTGTGACTCAAGTATATAATGAACATAGCATGATGTTCAGTGACCCGTTTGGCATGAATTTCCACGTATGGGAAGAAGGCGCTTTTCCGGATAACCCGTAAAATTTAACAAGTATTATATTTGTTTTTCATCTTCACATACCAATTCTTTGTCCTCTCAAGGGGAAATGTAGTTTACTTTTAATACAAAAAAATTGCTTTTGATTTTAGATCATTTCCCCCTGAAAGGGGGAACACAAGGGGGTATTAATATAATTATGTTATATTATGTTACCATTTATTTTATTAATTTCAACAATCTTTCAGTTTCGTAATGTATAGTTTTTACAACCCCATCAATATTAGCATACACATCAGTATTTGTAAATCTTAAAAATTTAATACCATTTTCCTCAAGTTTATTTTGCCTCCAATTATCATAATCAATTTCTTCATCTGTTAAATGTGTCATTCCATCAACTTCTATTGCTAACATTAATTGTGGAGCATAGAAATCCACGATAAACTGTTCTATGCTGAATTGTCTTCTGAATCTGATATTCAAGATTTGTTTTCTTCTGATATAACTCCAGGGTAAAACTTCCGCATGGGTCATATTGTTGCGAAGTTTTCTTCGGTGTTCTTCAAGCTCCTTTATGTTGTATTTAAATCTAAATTGATTAATGCTGAATACCCCCTCTCAGTCTCCCCCTTACAGGGGGAGATGGGAACTGCTATTTCTATTAAATATTTTGTTTTTGATTATACAACATTACCACAGCAAGGTCACATAACTGGCAAAAAAAATGCGCGAGATACAGATAGATTTTAAATAGTATTTTGCTTTACTTATTTATACTATATCTTATTCCAAGATAAATCCCTGCATATGTTTCCCAATCTTCAACTTCTATCACATTGACCTTTACATTCAAATTTGCTTCCAAATTTTTAGTTAAAGGAATATTAGCTCCAATCCCCGGCTGAATACCCCAATGCATTTTATCGTAATAATTCCCTGTGTAAATGCCTAAGCCAAGGTCAACATTAGCATTAAGTCTATCGGGTTGCCCCAGATACCATCTGCCGCCGGCTGAAGTTTCACCAATTGTATATGTCCACATTTTCATTAACGGCATTCCATATGGATCAAAAAACCAGCGAGAAGCATTTACCATGTTAATTTTTCCGGAACCGAATAATGCAAAATTCTCTTTTCGGGTTTCAATATCTATTCCAAAGTTATATGCTGTTTCAATGGAATTTGAGAGTTTTTCTATTGGGAAAAGCCCTCCGCCGTTAATTGATACTGAATAAATTCGGTTAGATTGCGATTGCAAAGGCATTGCAATGATAAGTAAAGCTAAGGTTATTAATGTTTTCATTTTGTTATTTATTATGTTTTTGATGTTTTGCTCTCATCTCCCCCTAATACTTCGTCCCTTATCAGGGGGAAATGATAGTAGACAATTCGTGTAATTAGTGAAATTCGTGGCTATATTCAAGAGATCCTTCCTGCCTGAACTGCCTTTCCTTCGCAAGCTCAGCAAGGCAAAGCGTTACGGCAGGCAGGCACTTCCGGCTAAAGCCAGTCGCTCAGGATTAGGAAGCTTTCTCTTCCCAAACAACAGCTAAACTGATTATCGTCTCAACCGCTTTATGCATATCCTGAACTGAGACCCATTCCTGCTTACTGTGGATACCATGCTCACCCGCAAAAATGTTAGGACATGGTAATCCCATAAACGATAACCTGGAACCATCCGTACCTCCACGCACACTTTTACGGATTGGATTAAGTCCGGAACGTTTTATAGCTTCAATTGCATAATCAGTTACAAAAGGAACGGTGTCTAATATCTCTTTCATATTGCGGTAAGATTCTTCAATAATAAACTCGTAACTGCTATTTTTATATGCAGATAATACTTTATCTGTAATGTCTTTTAGAATATTTTCTTTTTCCGCCAATCCTTCAGTTACAAAGTCACGAATGATAAGTTTTATCTCAGCCTTCTCAGTGCTTCCTGATACCGCAACAGGGTGAATAAATCCTTCTTTATCTTTGGTTGTTTCGGGAGTTAAGCTATCTTTTGGTAAATTTGCAAGTATCTCACCGGCTATTTTAATGGCATTTTCCATCTTACCGAAAGCTGTGCCTGGATGTGTAATTACACCATGAATAATAATTTTAACTGAATCAGCCGAAAAGGTCTCATCTTCAACCGAGCCTGCTTTATCACCATCCATTGTGTAGCCGTAATCAGCCCCAAGTTTTTTTTTATCAAGCTTATCAACACCTTTGCCTACTTCTTCATCGGGAGTGAAAAGTATCCTTATTTTGCCGTGTTTAACATCAGGATGAGTCATTAAAAAATGTGCCGCATCCATAATTTCAGCAACCCCGGCTTTATTATCAGCGCCTAAGAGCGTTGTGCCGTCAGAAGTAATAATATCATTCCATACCTGATTTTCAAGTTCTGTGTGAACATCTGGTGTTAATACCTGTGAGCTATCTCCTTGCAGTGTAATATTACCGCCCTGATAATTCTTATGGATTATAGGTTTAACATTCTTTCCGCTGCAATCAGGAGATGTATCCATATGCGAGCAAAAGCATATTACAGGTACTTTCTTATCAGAATTGCTTTCAATTGTTCCGAATACGTAGCCATTTTCATCCATATGGGCATCTTTAATACCCATATGGAGAAGTTCATCTACTAATATTCTGCCAAGATCTTTTTGTTTTTCTGTTGAGGGATATGTATTCGATTCAGGGTCAGACTGTGTATCAACCTGAACATATTTTATGAACCTTTCAACACATGTATAATCAATTTTATATGACATATTACTTAATCTTATTTAACAAGTCTCACAAAGCCAAATTTCCTGACTGCAGTAACGTCAGTTCAGGCAGGCTAAAGTGATTTCATCACTTTATCAATATCATCGATTTCGTTTGCGTGAAATCACCTGCCCTTAATTTATAGAAATATACACCGCTTGAAAGTGAACCCGAATTAAATCTTATTGAATGATTGCCTGCCGGATAACTTCCTGTTGCAAGTGTTTTTATTAATGTACCTAATGATGTATATACTTCAATTGTAACATCAGATGCTCTTGGCAGGCTGAATGAAATTACTGTTGATGGATTAAACGGATTTGGATAGTTCTGTAATAAAGCAAATTTGTCTGGTATTTCAGTTGAAATTGCTGTTACACTAATAATAAAATTGCTGTTTCTAACAATTGTTCCACTATCGCCAACCGATGTTACTACATTAGGATTTAGCATTTGTAAATCAAACAGCAAGGGAGTGTCTTTTAAAGTATCATATAATAACCAAGTATTTCCACTATTAGTCGAGTAACGGAATACATTATATAACTGTAAATTAAAGCCTAGTGTATCGTTATAAAACGAAGGCTTACCCCACAAAAATGGCGGAGTATATTCGCCCCACCCTATTCCATAACTAGTAGTTGTTAAATAATAACCTGATTCTACTCCATATCCGATTCCTGAATTTCCGGCAAATCTTATCCATCCGACATTAGAACCGCTTCTATATGATCCTGATATATAAAGATTACTTGAAGGAGATATATATCCAAAACAACTAGCAGGATTGGAATGTTCAACACTTATTTGTCCTCCTAATATAATTAATGTATCGTTGGAAAGAGCTGAACATTGAAAGCTAACCTTTCCACCATATTGAATAGGGCATGTATATATCGAATTCCATGTTAATCCTGTATTAGTAGTTTTAAATGCTAAGCAAGGACCAAATAAAAAACCTGTAGTACTATTTTTGAAAAAGTTAATTGTATAAAAGGTGCTATCTCCGCCGTTATCCCATATAACATTCCAATTATTTCCTCCATTTGTAGTTTTCAAAAGCTTGCGATATGTTAATAAAAAGCCCGTATTAGCATTTAATAGCAAACACTCATTAATATTTTCAGTAACATTAGTTTGCATAATATGCCAAGTGGCGCCACCATTTGTAGTTTTAACAGCAGTTCCATTCTCACCTACTGCTATACCTGTATTAACATTCAGGAAAGTAACTTTTGTTAAATTATTATTAGTATTACTATTCTGCCGTACCCATTGAGCATGAGTATTTAGTGCAGATAGTATTAAAAAAATAATAGCTAATATTGAATTTTTATTCATAAAATAAATTATTTATTTACAATTACGACATATGTCGTTATTTAACCAATACCATTCGTTTAGTATCTGCAAAGTTATCTGTTGTAATCTTATAGTAATATACACCGCTTGAAAGTGAACCCGCATTGAATCTTATTGAATGATTCCCTGTAGGATAGCTTCCGGTTGCAAGTGTTTTTACTAATGTACCTAATGATGTATATACTTCTATTGTAACATCAGATGCTTTTGGAAGACTGAATGATATTACTGTTGAAGGATTGAACGGATTTGGATAGTTCTGGTTCAGTTTAAAATCTATTGGAAGATTGCCTGTAATTTCACCTGTGGAAAGCAGTTCATCAATTTCTGAAGTATAAATATCAGTGTTAAATCCCCCTGCTCTTTCATCAGTCCATACGGGAACAAGCCTGATACCTTTATAATCCATATCAACATAATCGCCAAATCTTACGTTTGAGCCGGGTATCACTGTTGGTGAGGGCTCTGTGCTTAACAATTCATTATTAAAGGTAACTCCGCCATCATATGAACGGGCTATGTATGCTTCGATTATAGTATTATCAGCAGTATTTCTGGTATCCATAAATAAAATTGCAACATTGCCTGCATCATTTACAGCAATAGTTGGCCAGTATTGGATTTTTCCATTACCTATTGCATCGTTGTTAACTCTAAGCGGCGCTGACCAGTTAACACCTGAATTAGTGCTCTTTGTTAAAAAAACATCACAGTCACTATTGCGGTTATCGGCAAATGCTACATATATCCAGCCGCTGCGGGAACCTGTACCGTTATCAGTTGCAATAGTTGGGAAAGTATTTACATTATTCGGTAAACCATCAGGGAAAACACCTGTTGTAATAATTTGATCTGTTCCAAAAGATGTTCCACCATTTGTAGAGCGGTCAAAAGTTACATCTGCATTTGAGCTAAAACCAAGCCAAACAACATTAACCTGACCATTTTTACTTATACAAATATCTGAGCCTTGTACGCTCCCGGTTGCGTCGCTTATACCAACAGGAGTGAGCCAGTTAGTTCCGGAATTAACAGATTTTGTAAGTTTAATCCCACCAAGTGAAAAACTTGTCCAGCTTATATACAAATTATTTACAAACGGACTTGTTGTACTTAGGTCAGTTGTAATCCATTCCTTATCTTCTGTTCCGGTTTGTTGACAGATAAATGCCTGTGGAAATGTAACACCACCATTGGTTGATTTATAAACCGCTAAAGTTAAATTACCGCCTGTTGAACCAACAATTGCAATTACAGCAATGTAAAAATTACCGGCAGTATCAACTGTTACAACAGGGTCACTGTTCCTTGTCAACCCGCCCGGTAACAATGTTGAATCAAGTACCCGTGATACTGACCACGTAAGTCCGCCATTAGATGAAAAACTGTAACCTACACGTCTGTTTGCGTTAGGATCTATACCATAACGGAAATCACGCCATGCAGAAACTACGCGGTTGGTATCTTTTCTCGAGATCTTGACCGATGGTTCATTCTGCGGCGCGGAATTCTGTGAAATATTTATATTAAAAAAATCTAATGGTGAAGGCATTGTATTAACCGGACCCGGATTTGCGTAAACTTTCCCCGGAATATCCAGTGCTAATGGATATTTAAGTCTTTCCCTTGCATCAGTTTGAGAGAAAGCTGAATACGTATAAATGAATAATGAAACTGTAACGAGGGCTAAGAGAGTGATTTTTTTCATTTGTGATTTTATTTATTGAATGATATCTGAGTTATATCTGTATTTCTCGATAACATCTTCCTCCGTTGATGAATCAAGAATTTCGCAGCAGTTCTGACACTGGAATACAACTTCAATAGGCTTTGCGCTGTAACCCATTGATAGCCAGAAGTATCCTTTTTTATTATATCTTGTTTTTGGAGCTATCATAGGGTCACCAATCTTGTGGCCGCATTTGCATTTATTGTTTGCTTCCATGTACAAATATAAAGTATATTAAAAGTTTGAACAAGGGCATTTTAGTTTATATTATTATAGAATAAAAAGCCACCAAATCAATATATACAGCGGGATTAGTATTGGCAATGAAAACTTATACATATATTCAAAAAAACCAGGTGTTTCGACATTCTGATTATCTGCTATGGATTTTACCATAAAATTGGGACCATTTCCAATATAGGTCATAGCTCCAAAAAATACCGCTGAAATTGAAATAGCAACAATATGCTTTTCATGCGCACCAATAAATGAAAGGACATTCTGTACATTATTTATATCAAGTCCGTAAATACCCATCGCAGCAGTTAAGAACGTTAAATATGTTGGAGCATTATCAAGGAATCCCGATAATGCGCCTGTAAACCAGTAATATTGCGTTGGTGATGATATTCCAAGCTCAGTTGAGTGTACTCTTAACAACTCAAGAGCAGGTGTCATAGTAACAAAAATACCTATAAACAGCCATGCTACTTCCTTAATTGGATGAAAATTGAAATGGTTCTGTTTGTGAATTTCCTTATGTGTGAGTTTATATGAAAGATATGCCGCGAGCAGCATTATCCCCTCTCTTAAAAAAAGGGGACTTGTGATAAATACCGAGCCTATAATTACAGCAAGAAAAATAAAATTATAGTAGCCTTTAATTACAAGCTTTTCTTTTGCTTTTATTTCACGCTCTTCAATTTCTTTTGGCGCTTTCTTGAAATTTATGTAATCAGCAATATAGAATATGACAAGCAAGACTACTAATGCTATCAGCCATTTAAAAAATACCTTATCCATTATCCAGAAAAACGGAACACCTTTTAAGAAACCCAGAAATAATGGCGGGTCACCAATTGGTGTTAACGCGCCACCTACATTTGATACAATGAATATGAAAAATACGATATGAAAATTTGTTATTCTTAGCTTGTTTGATTTGATGAAAGGGCGTATAAGCAGCATTGAAGCTCCTGTAGTACCAATAAGGTTTGCCAGCACGCCGCCAAAGGCGAGTATGATCGTATTTCTTAATGGTGTACCAAGACCCTTGATATCAATAAATATTCCCCCTGATACCACATATAATGCAGTTAATAAAGAAATGAACATTACATATTCTTCTAGTGAATGCATTAGATCCCAACCTTTTGTAATAAGCAGGTAATAAACTGCTGTTACAAACGCAAGACCGATTGAAACATAATGATAATTTTCATGCCAGAATTTTGGAGCAATAAAAGGAAGGACGGCTATAGAGAGCAGTAAAAATATAAATGGCAGAACGCTAATTATATTAGGTTCCATAACTTAATATTTGTTTTAAAAAAATATTATGGAGTTTTAAGAAGATTTCTCTTAGCTGTTTCAACGTTCTGTATAAGCTTCTTAACAGACGCTTCTGATTTACTTAAAAATGTATTCGGGTAAACCCCTATCCATATAATAAATATCAAAAGTAAAGAGGAAGCGAATATTTCCCTGAAATTTAGGTCAGGTATAAGTTTATTTTCTTCTTTTGTAATTGGTCCAAGTAAAACTCTCTGGTACATCCATAAAATATACACTGCGCTTAAAACCACACCTGTTGTGGCTACAATTGTGTATGTATGGTTATGAAGTAATGGTGAGTTAAATGAACCGATAAGTATCATGAATTCACCGATAAAACCGTTAAGTCCGGGTAACCCGATTGATGATAAACATATAACAAGGAATAAAGAACCGTAAATAGGAATAGTTTTTATGATACCGCCGTAATCTGATATTTCGCGGGTATGGCGTCTGTCATATAAGAAGCCGACAAACATAAACAGCGCACCGGTTGAAAGTCCATGGTTCACCATTTGTATTATACCACCCTGCAATGATTCTACTGTCATAGCTGCAATACCAAGCAGTATAAAACCCATATGGCTAACTGATGAATACGCAACAAGTTTCTTAATATCTTTCTGCGCTATACAAACCAGCGCCCCATAAACAATTCCAATAACTCCAAGCAATGCCAGCAGCCATGCGTATTTTAAGAAAATTATGGGGAACATTTCCATCGAAAACCTGATCAACCCATAAGTGCCCATCTTAAGCAGTACGGCTGCAAGTATTATACTACCCGCAGTCGGCGCTTCTGTGTGAGCATCAGGCAGCCAAGTATGGAATGGGAACATTGGTACTTTGATAACAAAACTGATACCAAAAAATATAAACAGCCATAACTGAATATTTTCAGGGATGTACGGTGATACCCTTTTTAATTCAAGATAATCCGTGGTGAACTTTCCCAATTGCGGAACAGCGTACTGAGATACCCATATAATTGCGACTAACATCAGCAAACTGCCAAACATTGTGTAAAGGAAGAATTTTATATTAGCGTAATACTTATTCTTACCTCCCCAGAAACCGATAATAAAATACATTGGTATTAATATCAATTCCCAGAATACATAGAATAAAATGAGGTCGAGTGAAAGAAAAACACCAAACAAACTTCCCATTAATAAAAGCAGCAGGAAATAAAATTCTTTTATCCTTGTATTGACTGAATTCCACACACCCAGTATAGTTACCGGAAAAATGAATGCGGTAAGCATTACCATTAAGAGTGATATACCATCAACTCCTACCTGGTAAAAGATATTGAAATCCTTAACCCACTGGTATCTTTCTACAAACTGGAAATCAGGATTTGCTGAATTGTAAATTGAAAAAAGAAATAAGGATAATCCAAATATTCCGCTTGAGACGACCAGCGCGTATATTTTTATAAATTTATCATTGTTCCTTAAAAACAGAATTGGTATTGCTAAGATAATTGGCGCAAATATCAGAATAGAAAGTATATTATTCACCTGGTTAGAAAATTAAAATTAATATTTGATCAGTTTTTTTAATCCGTTTTAAAGCTATTTATTTTGATGATTTGATTGAAATTGATTCAGTCTATCTTCAAGCTCAGGTAACTGTGAATCATGCACAAGTGATACACATGCCCTGATCCCCTCTTTCCTTAAGCTGCCTGTGTTTGATAGCGATATAGCGCTTATGCCGTAATATAACAATTGTTCTACCAAATCCTCACCTGAATATCCATCATAAGCCACGGTGAAGTAAAATCCATCTGCAATAGGCTCGCCATCATCATGGTCATAAACTATTCTAAAGCCGTTATCAAGGAATATCTTTTTCATTTTCTTTGCGCGTACACCGTATATCTTCACTTCTTTTA
>JANPBV010000285.1:0-3398 GCA_031430615.1 Ignavibacteria bacterium
CAGATAAATCAGATCTTATTATTGAAAAGTTTTCAATCTTTAATGATAGGGATCAGTCCAGACATATTGATGTATTCGGAAAGATCAATTTTGCCGGATTAAGTGTTAATGATATTGACTTAACTACCAGCGGAGATATGTATTTCCTCGATGGTTCATCAATACAGAACAGGTTTGGGTTTTATGGAGAAATGCTTGGCGGCATAGGCGACCCTCCTATCCGTATAAAAGGAAACCTCAGAAATCTTTTGGTATCAGGTCAATTAGTAATTAAAAGCGCGAAGTTATTTTTTCCTGCGATTTCAAGTTTAGCTTATGATGTTTATTCTGACGATTTTACTTACAGAATACTTACAGACCCTTCGGGAAATAAGTTCCTTGATACAACAATAACAGTATCACAGGAAGAAATGGGAGATCTTGATCCTTTTTTGAGGTACAATTATATTCTCGAAAAACGTGAACCTACTGTTGCTGATTACATCACTTATGATCTGGATATAAAGATGGAAAAAAATATATTGGTTAATGTAAACATGAACAGCCTGACCCGTGAAGAACTAAATGGTGAATTTCAGGGAAATTTAAGATTGGATAATAAAACTCCGGATAGGCGGTTCCAGCTATTTGGCAGGCTGAATATTGTTGGAGATTCATATTACAGATTCTACAAAAATTTCAATATTAACAACAGTTATCTCGATTTTAACGGTGATTATAATAACCCTGAATTAAATATTAAAGCAGAATATAAGAATATTAGAACAACACCAGAAAATACACAGGAGATCATGTATGTTGTTTTGGATATTACAGGGACAAGATATGCGCCAAAACTTACTTTATCATTAAGAGATAGTGATGATAGCAGGCAAACAGGTCCACAGGCTCAGACAGACGCAATATCATATTTGTTATTTGGCAGTCCTTCAATAAAAGGGTCAACCGCCCTTAGTAATTTAGGGAACAATTTCGGCTCAGGCTTAGCTTCTTCGCTTTTATATGAAGCACTCAGATCAATTGCCCCGTTTATTGTAAATACAGAAGTAATATATAACGGCGGTAATTTAAGCAGTACAGATATTAAAATAACATCTGCATTTGGAGACGCAATAGTGAACTTTGGTGTCAAAATACTTTCAAACATCAATAATCTTGAAGTAAGCATTGAATACCCCTTAAATAAACTGCTTAATATTAATGTATCCAATAATCTTCTTATCCAGATATCACGAACGTATTCAAATTCATTATACAACAGCGATGCCGGTTTTGAAACAAGAGCCGGCTTAACTTACAAGATCCGCTACTAAATTAAATAACGCAAAAGTGGCTAAAACAAAATTAGACGACCTGAAACAGAACATGATGGGATTGTTCAAACATACCCCATCGCTTTCAATAAAATTTAATATGCTCTTCAATAAGCTTAAAGTGAATAAATCACTTAAAGCTGAAGTTCGTAATATACTTAATGAGCTTGTCAGTGATGGTGAACTTCAAAAGAACGGCAAGTATTACGAGTACAACAGCCGCACTGCATTTTATGAAGGCATAATAATGCTGGATAAAAAGAATGAATACGCTGCGGAAATTTCAACTGAAAACGGGACAATAATCCTTCCAATAAAAAAGAAGAACCTGCTTACTGCATTAACAGGCGATAGGGTTGAAGTTACTATAATAGAATACGCAGATACTTCCGAGCGTGAGGCAATTGTTGAAAATATCATTAAACGTGAAAAGCACAGTATAGTCGGCAAACTTGTCTTCAGCACCAAAGGACAGGATTATGCTTTTGTTTTACCCGATGACAGAAAATTCAGGAAGGATATTTTCATTCCAAAGAATTCCTTAAAGGGCGCTGTGAATGGTGATAAAGTTATTTGTGAAATAGTGAACTGGGAATTCCAGGACCTATCACCAGAAGGTAAGATAACACAAATACTTGGAAAAGCAGGTGATGTTACAACAGAATTTAAAGCTCTGATTAAAAAATACGGACTTACGAAGACATTCCCTAAGCACGTAAAAGATGAATTAAAGCAATTGGAAGATGGTGGGTTTTTTGAGATATCAAAAGATGAAATTAAGAAAAGAAGAGACCTAAGAAATGAGCTGATAGTGACAATTGATCCTGTTGACGCGAAAGATTTTGATGACGCGATCTCTTTGGATATAATGGATAACGGCAATTATTACCTTGGTGTTCATATTGCTGATGTTAGTCATTATGTAAAAGAAGGTTCTGTATTGAACGAAGAAGCCTATGCAAGAGGTACAAGTGTTTATTTGATGAATGATGTTGTGCCAATGCTGCCTGAGAAACTTTCCAATGATATTTGTTCATTGAAGGAAAAAGTTGACCGTTTGGTATTTTCATGTTTTATGGAAATAGATAAAAAGGGGAATGTAATTAAATATGATGTATGTAAATCAATTATAAACAGCAAAAAAAGATTTACATATGAAGAAGTTCAGGATATACTTGATAAACAGAAAGGGAAATTCCTTGAGAAGTTAAACGAAATGAATGAGCTTCACAAAATCCTGTTTAAGAGAAGGCTTGATGAGGGAAGTCTTGATTTTGAATCAACGGAAGTAAAAGCTGAAATTGAAAACGGGCTGATAAAAAGCATTAAGCCAAAAGAACGGCTTGAATCTATGAAGCTGATAGAGGATTTTATGCTGACAGCCAATAAATGTGTTACACTATTTGTTGAAAGACAAAAGCAGAAACCGCCATTCATATACAGGATTCATGATTTACCCGATAAAAAAAGAATAGCAGAACTTTCTCAGTTTGTAAAACAGTTTGGTATCAGGCTTGATCCTGATAACAAGCGCTCAATACAGAAAATGCTGCAGGAAATTGAAGGAAGAGCGGAAGAATTTTTGATAAATGATATTACCATCAGGGCAATGTCAAAGGCAATTTATTCTGAAGAAAATATAGGGCACTACGGACTTGGATTTGACCATTACACTCACTTTACCTCACCAATCAGGCGCTATCCTGATCTTATCGTTCACAGGATATTGTTTGAAATATTAAACGGGATGAACCAGAAGCGTCATAATTACTATCAAAAAGAGTTGCCGGATATTTGCAAAAAATCAACTGAAATGGAAATTAACGCCGTCCATGCTGAGCGTGAAGCTATTAAAATCCTGCAATGCCAGTATATGGAAAGTAATGTTGGCAAGATATTTGACGCGATAGTTTCCGGAATATCAGAATACGGTATATATGTAGAAATTACTGAAAGTATGATAGAAGGAATGGTAAGGCTGCGCGATATGAACGATGATTATTACATTTTAGACCAGCAGAATTACCAAATTGTAGGCAGACACAGAAGGAAGAAGTACAGAATTGGCGATAAAGTAAAAGTTAA
>JANPBV010000286.1:0-1763 GCA_031430615.1 Ignavibacteria bacterium
GCTATCCTGTGTTGTGGTCTTTTCTTTTGTGCTTGTATCGGTTTTATCAGATATACCGCACGAAAATATAATTAACGCTGCTGTGAATACTGAAATAATAAATTTTGTTTTATTATACATATGTTATTTCCCCAATATAAATATTACCGGCTCTTTGCCGAGTGAAATTTTATTCTTTTTCCATTCTGCTATTGTTTTAGAAGAAATGAATTCAGTTTCCATTGTAAGATTTTTTGAAATTGAAAGTATTATTTCATCTGAACATGCCTCAAGGAATTCTTCAAATAACCTGTCGTTCCTGTGAGGTGATTCAATAAATATCTGTGTCTGGTTCTGGAATTTAACTTTGTTCTCAAGCTCTTTGAATTTCTGAAACCGCACCTGCTTATCAATTGGCAGATAACCATTGAAGGCAAAGCTCTGCCCGTTTACCCCTGATGCCATTAGCGCCATTAAGATAGAGGATGGTCCGCTCATAGGTACGACCTGAATTCCTTTTTTGTGTGCCATTGCCACAATTACCGCGCCCGGGTCTGCAATACATGGCAGCCCTGCTTCAGATATCAGCCCGATATCTTTCCCGCTAATTGCTTCATCAAGATAACCCTTAATATCAGCTGCCTTACTGTTTGTGTTAAGCACATAGAACATCAATTCCGTAAGCGGTTTTTTTATTCCCGCCAGTTTAAGAAACTTAGCGGCTGTCCTTATGTTTTCTACTATATAATGATCTATTTTATTTATTATATCAAACACATATGCGGGAATGACTTTTGTAAGGTCATTGCTGCCAAGTGAATTTGGGATTAAGTATAGTTTTCCTTTTTGCATTAAAGAATTTACAGTATTAAAGTATATTTACAAAATTAATCTAATATTAAAAATTTTCTCATCCCTCTCCTTTTAGGAGAGGGATGGGGTGAGGTTAAAAATATGAATCTACTTATCTATATTATTACGTTTTTCAGCTTATTTGCCTGTAATGATAATGAAAACAGGCAAAATCTCAAAAATATTGAGGTAAATAAAACAAATAATGAGCTAAATAAAAAGGTAAACAATTCTGATACCCTTAAGAGTAATTCGAATGTTCCCGATGGTTTAAAGAAGCTGCTTAAATCATATCCTGACTTCCTGGAATCTGTGGATGAAAATACCCTGTATTGGAAAGACGGCACTAAAATGCAGTGGGATGATGGGATACAGAATAAAACTCACGATGAAATGCTTGATAACCCTGATTTAGAAGATATGATGTCGCAAAAATATGTTAATGGGTCTGACTGGGGCTCACCGCCTGCTGAAGATTTTGAACCCGGTAGGGTAAGATATGAACCATTCTTTACAAAAATGTACGGCTCGTCATCTGGCGAAGTACAAAGAAATTTGGTAAATGTAAAATGGCTTCCTTCAATTTGCGGATGCTCGATACAGTTCAATAATATTAACGGCGCTGCTGATAAAATACAGGAAGTAAGCGATGAAATTGAAGCTACACTTGGCGCGGAATTCCATAAATACATTAGCAAAACTGCGGGCACATTCAACTGGCGTAAGATTGCGGGAACAAACAGGATAAGCACTCATGCTTTTGGTACTGCTATAGATATAAACACAAAGTACAGTAATTACTGGCAGTGGGATGGCAATATGGTATGGAAAAATCAGGTGCCAATTGAAATTGTTGAGATATTCGAAAAACACGGATTCATATGGGGTGGCAAATGGTATCATTACGATACCATGCATTTTGAATACAGACC
>JANPBV010000287.1:0-2368 GCA_031430615.1 Ignavibacteria bacterium
CATGACCTTGATAACTCATCAACAGAACCGTTTTCATCCAGTAGCTTTTTGAATATTAGTGAAGTCGGAATGCCTGTCGCAGATGTCAAAGTTTTTCATGACATGGTAAATTCCTCTTTTGGAGAAAATTTATGGTCAGGCAACCTTGAAACATTTGCAGCAATAGGTGACGAGGACGGGTTATTTATAGTTGTAACAACACACCGTAACTGGTTTCCCACGGATAAACCCTGCAATATCTTTCCATTAACTGTAAAAATTGCGAATGAAAGTTCTGCATCTGTTGTAATAGTGCTTACGCCATACACAATTATTGCTGAATAAAAATAAGATTGAATAGCTCCCCTCCTTTTTTAAGTCAACGAACTGGCTTTGACAGTGAGGGGAAGAAATCAAATGCCTTGCGGCATTTGATTGAGGGGTGGTTTGAACTCTTTTCAATTTCCTGCGGTTTCATATTTAATTCTGATTTGTTTAAATATTTGAATTACATATAATATTATTATTTAATATTTTTGTAATTCCATAAAAACTCAATGTAAATTATGATCAAATCTCGCGCACTTGCAGAAAATACGAAAGATTTTTGCGAAAAATTCCCTGAACTGCTTCATAAACCGCTTGGCAAAACGGGGTTGAATGTTTCCGGCTGCGGCTTTGGCGCATATAGGGTAGATTACCGTGTAAGAGAGCATTTCGAGTCACTTGAATACGCAATTACTAAAGGAATTAATCTTATAGATACATCCGCAAATTATTCAGATGGCGGCAGCGAAATATTAATTGGCAATGTACTTGCTGAAATGATTGAGCAGGGTAAAATACTCCGCGAGGAAATTGTCATAGTTTCCAAAGGCGGGTATTTACAGGGCAAAAATCTTACCGCTGCAAAAAAGATGAAAGAAGATGGTGTTGGCTATAAGGAAGTTACAGAATATGCTGAGACTATATGGCATTGTATACACCCGGATTTCCTGAAAGACCAGATAACACTATCGCTTGAGAGAATGAAACTTGAAACTATTGATGTTTACCTGCTCCATAATCCTGAATACTTCCTTGATTCACCGCTTGCAAAAGATCTTGAGCTTGATGAATTAAGGCATGAATACTACATCCGCATCAAAAAAGCATTTGTTTATCTTGAGGAGGAAGTAAAAGCAGGAAGGATAAGCTATTACGGTATTTCGTCAAATTCATACGTTAAACCATCAGAGGATTTTGTATTTACATCATTAAAAAACTGTGTTGATGCCGCTAATCAGATAAGCGAAGATAATAATTTTTATGTGATCGAGCTTCCATTAAATCTATATGAAAAAGGAGCTATTATAAACAAGAACCAGGTTGGTGATTCATTTAATGTGCTGGAATATGCATACGAAAGTGAGCTTGGTGTACTTGTTAACCGCCCATTGAACGCGCTTGGTGAAACCGGACTTACCCGTCTGGCAGATTTCCCCGTGAACGATGAGCTTGCAAAGCTTGATGAAACACAGATAATTGCGGAAATTAACCTGCTTGACCTGATGGAAGAAGAATTCTCCGGCGACTATCTGGAACTATTAGATCTTACTAAAGAAAATAAAGAAGCAGTAAGTAATTTCCTTAAGGCGGGTCAACTATTGAAAGAAAACTGGAAAGGTTTTGGTTCAATTGAAAGTTTTAATGATATAAAAAAACAATTTCTGATACCAAGAGTGAATTTTGCTCTTAGTACATTAGTTACATCACCAAAATTGAATGATGAAATGAAAGATAAGCTTGATAAAATTGCCAGGCAAACAAATAAGCTAATGAGTATTATGGATAGTCTTTACGGATTGCTTTCTAACATCAGCTCAAAAGATCTTCATGTCAGATTGAATACTTCCGTTGAGCCCTCACAGGCTGATAGCTTTAAGGAATTATCGCTCTCCCAAAAAGCTATTCTGTTCGTAAACTCGCTGAAAGAAGTAAGCTGCACACTTGTTGGTATGCGCCATCAAAAATATGTTGATGATGTTATTGGTGCTTTAAGTATGGGAGTTTTAATAGATGCTTATGAAAAATTTAAGGAAATATAATTAGTAGCACAGGCATTACTGTCTGTGGTAAAAGTGGTGTCAGTCATGCCTTTAGGGTATATATCTGACAACACTTTATTGATAACACCTACCCCAGTTGTTGGTGTTGCCGAAGGACTTTACGTTCACCAACAACTATATTACCCTTTTGCTAGTATTAACTATATTTCATTTCACAACTATCTGCTTCGGGCTGTTCAATATTATCTGCGGTTTATCTTTAAATATCGAAACTCTTCCTGTTACCTCAACATCTTTATTTCTGTATTTAACTATATCCGGAAAGTCGCTGAACTTACTTG
>JANPBV010000288.1:0-11785 GCA_031430615.1 Ignavibacteria bacterium
TCAAAGAATTATAAGCCACCCACATTTTAAAAAAGCAATTATGGGATCTTCAAATCAACCCGTATTAATGCCCGTAGTTGATGTCAGTGGAGATAAAAAAGAATTTGTAGACGGTGGGATAAGAGAGTACGTGCCAATAAGAGGAGCGTTATTCAATGGTGCTAAAGAAATTGATGTAATAATACATTCTCCTAAAAAAAGTAAAGTTAAGAAAGACATATACAATGGAGATATGCTCTCAACCCTGAAAAAAACAATTGATATTCTTTCTGATGATGTCGCCTATACTGATTTGGAAATAGCAAAAATGATAGCTTCGAAAATTGGAGGAGTCTCAATGAGAATTTACAGGCCTGACGAAAGCCTTATGGATGATGACTTAATCTTTGATAAAACAGTAATGAGAGAATGCTATGAAAAAGGCAGGATAAAAGCCTCGGAACCTGAATTATTTCCTGAACAATTATTTAATAAAAAATATCAAATATAAATTAAATTAAAAGAAAAATGGAATATAAAGTAATTTCAATCATAATAGCATCTGTTTCATTCATTTTGATGGTCGTACTATCATTTACAACAGACATACTCAGGCATAATGGTCCAACGAGTCCATATAGTTTCTCTAGATTGCAATTATTATTGTGGTCAATAGTTATATGTCCGGTTTTTGTATTGTATTGGGGATATGTTAATAATTTAAAGCCTGAGATCAATTCTACAGCTTTAATTTTGTTAGGGATTTCAGGCGGGGTTACTGTAAGCTCGTCAATAATAAATAATATCCAACTCAATGCAAAGAAACTTTCTGGTGATCAAAGTATTAAGTTAAAAATTCTTAATTCTTCATCGGGTTTTTGGATTGATATTTTGACGGATGATAATCAGCACCTATCAATTGTAAGATTGCAGCAGTTAATATTTACATTTATATATTTAGCAATTTACATAACAAATTTTTTTACTAATCATTTCCAGTATCCAGATTTTGAAACAAACGCATTTATTTTAATGGGAATATCAACAGGTACATATGTTGTGGGTAAAAGTATCAATATTTGATTTCCCCGTTGTTGGTATTGTCACCAACAACAAATTACTTCTTCTTCCCCCGCTTCTCCCCAAACATAGGCGCGGTGTATTTTTTATATAGAAAAATAAAAATATATTTTAATATGGTTAATTTTATAATTAGTTTCATATTGTTTGTAACTGCAACAAACTTTATTCTTGCACAAAAAAATTCTTGCAAGAAACTCATAGGTTCATATAAATTTGATTCAGACGTGGAAAGTAAAAATACAGATGTGTGGAAAGGTACAACAACAGGTTTTGTTTTCTTTCAAGCAGATTATGATTTAGATATGGATGGCTCACCAAGAGCATATCATGAAAATGATATAGGCATTGAAAATGCTGTAAATGGAAAAAAGGATGGTAAATGGTCACCCAATGTAATAGTATGTGATTCTGATGGGAATCCCGTTAAACAAGGTCCGAATGATCTTAACCCGGGTTATTATATTTCTAAAACAACATTAGAGATTGATACTACAAATTATTCTGTATCTAATTACAGAAGATATGTCAATTCTGAAAATATCCCTTTTCTTGTATTACCAGGTTGTAGTAATAAAAAAATAATTGAGGGAAAAGATACTTGCTTAATGTATGAATATTCTAAATTTGGTGTTAAATTGGGCAATATTGGTCTTGTTGTCAATTTAAAGTCCAAAGAATCTTGTTTTGCTATTTTTGCAGATGAAGGTCCAAGCACAATTATCGGTGAGGGTTCTATTTATCTTGCAAAAGAAATCGGCTTAAAGATAGATACTAACAGAAATGGTAAAGGAAAATATGAAATAAATGTAGTAAATGAAACAATTCTTTACATTGTATTTCCTAATTCTGGTTTAGAATATTATGATAAATTATCAATTGAATTAATTGATAAAATTGGCAAAGAACAAGTTAGTAAATTTGGAGGTAAACAAAACGTTATAGATAGCGTTATAAGTTGCTTGAATAAAAATTAACTATTTTCTTCTTCCCCCGCTTCTCCACAAACATAGGCGCGGTGTACTTTTTATACAAAAAGAACCTTCCTTTGTTGTTTCAAAGTAAGGCGGGCATAAACCCCAGCCGGCTCAGCTCGGTGGTAAAATATAAGACTTCAAAAGTCTGTTCGTATATTCAAAAATGTTTTTGTATACAGGTTTAAGGGAATCTTGAAGTATAATAAGACCTTTGTAGTCTATTTCATCTCTTTGCGTTCTTGGCGACTTCGCGTGCAAATGTTTTTTTGCTACGCCTTGCTACACGTAGTGGAGAAAGGTTTTCTTTGTGTCTTGGAGTCTTGGTGGCAGGTTTTTGCTTTTGATTCTTAATTCTTAATTCTTAATTCGTAATTCCTAATTAATCCTCATGCTATAATATTGTATTTTTAATTGATTTATACTATTTTTCGTGTATAGGAGGCTTTAAAATGGAAAATAAAACCATAGCCGCACCCAGACTTGTATTACTGCTTGTACTTGCTTTATTTGTATGCAGAAGCTCATTCTGCCAGAAAGGTGATGAAGTATTCATAAATGTGAATGATGCCATTGTCGTAGTTGAAGCATATGACTTTGACGGCGTAAAATCATCACAGGGCAGCGGCGTTATTATTAAGGATAAAAATATCCTTGTCACCAATTTCCATATCTTTGCCGGCAATGAAAAGATTGTATTGAAGCATAAAGATAAGGAAATTAAATATACCGAGATAATCGGACTTAGTATCGATAAGGATGTATTGATCTTAAAGCTTGAAGATGGTGATTTCCCGCAAATAAAAGTTGGAAGCACAGCTAATTTAAAGGTAGGTTCAAAAGTTTATGCTATCGGCAGTCCCCTTGGAATGGAAAACACCATAACCGAAGGATTGGT
The DNA here is from genome assembly GCA_031430615.1 of Ignavibacteria bacterium. Classification (GTDB taxonomy): domain Bacteria; phylum Bacteroidota; class Ignavibacteria; order Tepidaquicellales; family OLB5; genus OLB5. Next base: position 2,932 of record JANPBV010000288.1, read on the forward strand.
TGGGGGCTTCAGGAAATTTGAGGATAAGAAAAATAATATTGAGTATGTCCAGATAAGCGCAAGCCTTTCACCTGGCTCAAGCGGGGGAGCGGTGCTGAATTCAGAGGGTGAGCTAATTGGCATAAGTACTATGGGGCTTAAAGAAGGTGAGAACCTGAACTTTGCAATTAAAATTGAAGATGTCCTTAGTGTCGATCTTGGTGAATATTCAGATAAAATTAAACTTGAGGCAATTAATTATTTCTATAAAGGAAAAGATCTTTACGAAGATACCAAGTATGAAAAAGCTATTGAATATTTTAATAAATTCCTTGCCAAAGTTCCTAATGACCCAATTTGTCTTAATTTCAGAGGACTGGCACACTTGCAATTGAAAGAATTTGAAGAAGCATTAAAAGATTTTAATTTATCTGCAAAAATGGATCCAAAATATCTTGCTCCGGTTATTAATAAGGCAGATATAAATTACAAAATGGAAGAGTATGATAAAGCCGTTGCAGATTATACAAAGATAATAAATAAATTCCCTGATCTGGTTGGACCCGTTTATTCACGGGGTTTAGCCAGAATGAAACTGCAGGAATGGGATGATGCCATAAAGGATTTCAGCAAAGTAATAAAGCTTGATAGCAAGTATACAGAAGCCTGGCTTAACAGGGGGATATCTCATTATTACAATCATGAATATTCGGAAGCTATAGATGACTGGACAAAAGCCAAGAATATGAACCCAAGCCTTTCGAATGTATTGAATGAATGGATTGACAAGGCAGATTATTTTATGAGTAACCAGTAAAGGTGGTTTTGATTTAATCATCAGACTACAAAAGTCTGTTCGTGTCTTCAAAAATAATTTGGTATTCAGGTTTAAGGGAATCTTGAAGTATAATAAGACCTTTGTAGTCTATTTCATCTCTTTGCGTTCTTGGCGACTTCGCGTGCAAATGTTTTTTTGCTACGCCTTGCTACACGTAGTGTAGAAAGGTTTTCTTTGTGTCTTGGAGTCTTAGTGGCTATCTTATGTTTTGCTTTTGCTTTTTATTTCATTTAATTTAAAAAAACTCATTATCTTTACCCTATGCAACAAAAATTTACTGATAATAACGGAATATTAATCGAATACTACTCATTGAACAATGAAATGAGCGGTGTTCCTTTGGTTATTATTCCGGGTGCAATTGTTGGGGCTGGCGATATTGTTGAAAGTATTAAATCAAGCTGTAATATCAAAACATTTGTAATTAGCATCAGAGGCAGGGGAGAGAGTTCAAAACCGGAAACCGGTTACAGCATGAATGACCAGATATCGGACATTGAATCTATGATTAAAGTTGAAGGGTTAAATGAATTTTATTTGCTTGGTCATTCTGTAGGCGCTGGAGTCTCAAGTGGATATGCAGTAAAACACCCTGAGCATATAAAAGGGCTAATACTTGGCGATTATCCTCCAGGCTATCCAAAATTTAATGATGCCTGGGCTGAGAAAGTAAAAAAGAATATTGAAGGTGTGAGCGAAAATATGTTAAACGGATTAGTAAACGAAAGTGAGAAAAAATATTTTAAAGATGATCTCGCTGAATTAAATATTAAAACATTAATCCTTAAATCAGACGGCGAGGATTCTATTCTGCCAATTGAACTTGCTCAAAAAATAAATGCATCTTTGCCAAATTCTAAACTTGTTATCTTGATTAATTGCGGACATGAAATGTTTGATGAAGCTCCAAAATTAGTATTTGATGAAGTAAAGAAGTTTATGGGAGTGGTTTAAGATTTTTTAATTCTCTTTGTGGGTTTTTCTTTTATCAAACAAAACGCTTTTATAATATTTAATGTCTGGATTCCCGCCTACGCGGGAATGACAATGCAGATATGATGTGTTGAATATAAAAGGCTTTTCTTGGAGTCTTAGAGTCTTCGTGGCAGGTTTTTGGTTTTAAAATAAAAAAGACACCTAATATAGTGCCTCTAAAATTGCTCATTGTTCATTACTAATTGCTAATTGTTAAGAACCCCAATCCCTGTTATATCTAAAATCAACATTAATCGTGCGATTGCTTACCTTCGCTATTATTGGCGGTACGCGTTTAAACTGATTAAAACGTATCTTCGCTTTTATGGTTTTTATAAATGGTAACTTAAATCCAATATCAGTTAACTCTTCATCACTGTACCTTTGGTCAATCATGTAATAAAGCAGCTCATCTGCTTCTTTGTATGTGAAACCAAGCTCACCTTCATCTGTCTGCCCGCTCCACAAGTCAGCCGAGGGCTTCTTCTTAATAATTTGCTTCGGACATTTAAGCAGTTCAGCTAATTGCCACACCTGCGTTTTGTAAAGGTCGCCTAATGGATTTATCGCGCTGGCGGAATCACCATACAATGTTGAGTATCCAAGAAGTATTTCCGTTTTATTCCCCGTGCCAAGCACTAACGCTTTTTTCTCATTTGATTCATCATACAAACATATCATTCGCATCCTTGCCATGATGTTACCTAAGCGTACTTTGTTCTTCAGAATATCAGGATCATTTTCTGCAAGGGCATCAACTGCGCCGGTAAGATTCATCAGCATGCTTTTTATCTTTAATGCTTTAACAACCACGAGCGCATCGCTCACGCTATCAGCGCTTGAGGTTTTATACGGCATAAGTATCCCAAGAACGTTTTTGTGTCCAAGCGCCTGTGCAGCTAAATACGCGGCAACGGTGGAATCAATCCCGCCGCTTAGACCCACTACAACTTTCTTCAGTCCAAACCGAGTGGTTTCCTGTTTAATAAAGTCAACCAGGACCTTAATTAAGTCCTGGTTAACGGGTATCTCAAATGGATTATTTCTTTTCGAGGAGTTTTTTATTGCGGCTTTTGTTCCGGGTTTTTTCAATTAATTATCCCTGTTATCGCCATTAGAGTCTGATTATTGCAGAAATTACTTCTTTGAAACCTGGTAAACGATCTTTCTGATTGTATCAAACTGCAGATAGGGAAACATCTCCTGTATCTTATCGATAGCTTCTCCTGCGCTCATTTCTCTTCTCATATCTTTGTACATCTGGCGTATCTTGTAATCGCGAATAGCTTTTTCATCTAATAATTTGTATTTCTTTAAATTATTGTATGTTTCGTCGTCTATCAGCTCGCTTAATGGATTATCGGTCTTTGACTTAACTGTCGGCTTCATATTTGCCCTTCCCGTCCTGCACGGACTTTTAGTTTATTAATATAACCTTTACTTCGAATACGGTAACTTGTTTAAAATATAGTCATCTCGTCTCCTAATGTTACAAATATAATTAAAAAGCAAGTTAAAAATCAAGTAATCCAAAGATTTAGCTCCATTTAATTATACTTAACTTTATATAAATATACAGTTAGAGATTTATTTTTTCTTAAATAATTTAACGTAATTCCCGTAGAAATCGTTTCATTCCGGTTTATAGCGACTTGCAATATCCTGATTTTATTCCTATTTTTATTAAAATTTTAAGTATTTATGCAAAGGTTTTTCAGGATATTTTATTACACCGCGTTCACGGTATTTGTTCTAAGCTGCATTTTGGTCATATTTTCGTTTATTGTATCATTTATTGCGTTTCTGTACTGGTCATCTACCGTAATATTGCAATATTTTTTACGTAGTATTTAAGCCACGGGTTTTAAATTTTTGCTTTAGTTAACCGGAGCTAAATTCAATAAAACAAATAATTTCACAAAAAATATAAATTATTTAATGATCAAAAATACTCACTTCAGATTACTGCTTTCTATCACATTTATTTCCGCACTTTTCATCTCTGCCTGCAAACAGGGCGAGGATGTTATTACTACAATTGACCCGCCTGTCGTTATAGATACAACCAAAATATTTTCCAAAACATACGGTACAACACTATCCGATCTGGTTACCGGTGTCAGACAGACACCCGATGGCGGACTTATAGTCTGCGGATTTACTATTGCAGGAGCATTTGGTGATAATGATATATTCATTATGAAATTAAATGGCAATGGAAATATTGTATGGTCTAACTTATACGGCGGCTCAGGGAATGATCAGGCTAATTCAATTGAAAAAACCAGTGACGGAAGTTTTATCATTTGCGGTACTACATCATCATTTAGCGGAACATTTGACCCGTTTGCAATGAAGATAAATGCCTCGGGGGTAGTTGAGTGGAGCAAATATTACAGGTGGTGGAATGAAGATTATGGAAATTCAATTATCCAAACGCCTGATGCTGGATTTATAATAACAGGTTATTCAAACTCATTTTCTATCGGCGCATATGATGTTTATTCATTAAAGATAGATCAGTCAGGCGGTTTAATGTGGGCAAGAGCATACGGGGGACCCGAAAATGATTATGGTAATTCTATAAGAACTTCACCCGATGGCGGATATGTAATAGGTGGTTATACTTTTTCATATGGAGTTGGCGGTGATGGATACATAATAAAGCTCTATGGTGATGGCGCTCTGAGATGGAGCAAGTCATATGGCGGCGGCGCATTTGATAATATCAAAGATATACAGAACGCTTCCAATGGATTTGTAGCATGCGGCTCAACAATATCATTCGGGCTGGCATTTGAAAGCGCGTATGTATTTAATATTGATAACCAGGATGGATTTGTTTACTGGTCAAGAACATTTGGCGGTAACGGACAGGGTGTATCAAATTTCTCTAAAGTTCTCCCGGCAAGTGATGGCGGTTATTTACTTGCAGGCAGCCTTCAGGATATGGCAAAGAATCAGCAGGATATAGCTATTGTTAAATTGTTTGGTGATGGCGCATTTAATTACTCTAAAATATTTGGCGGTGTGGCAAATGATGTCGGTTCATCACTTTCGTTAAAAACTGATGGCGGAATCCTGCTTTCTGGCAATACTTCTTCATTTGGAGCAGGAAGTAATGATATATATCTTTTGAGTCTTTACAACAACGGGACAAGCTGTCTGATAGATAGACCTGTTACCCCAATTGGAGGAAGTCCGTTAACAGAAGTAAATGAACAAACAACAACATATCTGGATATTAATTTTTATGAAACTGTATCAGCCGGTTGGAATGTAGCAGCTTTCAGTGTGCTTCCAAATACACAATGCAAACAAAATCCGCTTGAGTGAAAAATTAATTGAAAGCATAATTTGAAAGTTCCAACATATCATAAATTCGGGTTAACAAAAGCGCAGCTTCAAATTGCTGAGTCAAGAGATAAAAAGATAAGTGATATACTTACTCATCATTTAACTATATACATCGGGTTAGCATTCGGGCTTGTGCTTTATATCCTGTATTTTGATAGGGTAAGACCTGATTCATTCATTCAAATAGTTGTGCAGATTTTTCTCTTTGGAAGTATCGGGATAATTTGTGTAGGTATCCCTGCGTTATTATTTAAGCTTGTTGAAATGTTTTACTTTAAACAGAAAGAAAAAACAGCAGAGCATCAAACAATAACAAAATACAATGAAGAGCGTGATGTTTATGACTTTTGGAAGATACGGAAGGATTACGGCTTCTGGAATATGCTTGATGGGCTGAGCTTTGAAAAGGAAGTAATGAGCCTTTATCTGCATTTAGGTTATGAAGATAAAGAAGATTTGGCAAAAGAAGAGTTACCCAATGACAGGATATTGAAATTTGAGGAAAAATACTATTATATATCTTTCTATACTAAAATTACTGAATTTAAAGAAACCGAAGAAATTGATAAATTGCTTGTAAGAAAAGAAGAAAATAAATGTGATTTCCTGAATTTGTATTCTGCCAAAGGTTTTCATAAAAAGGTAGTGGAGTACGTTAAGGATAAACCAGTAAATTTATTTGATATAAACGGGATAATAAAAGTTGTCAGAACAGTTAAAAGTAAAATCTGAATCAGATACAAAAACAAGTAACAAGAACACTAAGATCCTTGCGACATTAGGTCCCGCAACTGATTCCAAAGAAAAGATAATCGATCTAATTAATGCCGGAATAGATGGCGTACGCCTAAATTTTTCTCACGGCGGGCATGATTATTATGACCAGGTATTTAAGAATGTCAATGATGCATGCGTTGCAACCAGTGAACCTATATCTATTTTAATTGACCTGCAGGGACCCAAAATTCGTGTAGGCGAGCTATTGCTTCCTGAATATGAACTCAAAGAGAACGACCCTGTTGAAATAACAATGCATGATGTAGTTGGAACAAAGGAAAAATTTTCCTGCTCATATAAGGAGCTTGCGCATGATGCCAAAATTGGTGATAACATTTATGTTGATGATGGCTTAATAAAATTATTGGTAATCGCAATTGACCATGATTCAATATTCTGCGTAGTGTTAGAAGGCGGTACCCTGAAACCCCGCAAAGGTATTAACCTGCCCGGAATGCAGCTAAGCCTGCCATCTTTGAGTGTGAAGGATTATGAAGACCTTGATTTTGCATTAACCCACAGGGTTGATTTTATCGCATTATCATTTGTGCGCAAAGCATCTGATATAATAGAATTAAGAAAGTACCTTATTGATAAAGGTTACGATAAAAATATCATAGCTAAGATAGAAAAACCCGAAGCCGTAAATAACTTTGATGAAATTCTCGAAGCAGCTGACGGAATTATGATAGCAAGAGGTGATCTTGGTGTTGAGCTTCCCCCGGAGGAAGTACCTGTAATACAGAAGAGCATAATACGCAAATGTAATAAGCATGGTAAACTGGTTATCACCGCTACACAGATGCTGGAATCAATGATACATAACGCAGTGCCAACCCGCGCTGAAACCAGTGACGTTGCAAATGCAGTTTGGGATGGAACCGATGTTGTTATGTTAAGCGGTGAAACTTCGGTAGGGGAGTATCCAATTGATTCAGTTGTTATGATGCAGAAAATACTTATCAAGACTGAAGCTAATATGAACCTTGCCAATTATGAAAGGAAAGAAATTCCGTTAACCTTAGAGGAAACTGTGTTTGATTCCGTTGGCAAAGCGCTTGCAGATATGGCTGTTCAGCTTAATGCAGAGGCTGTGGTATCATTTACACGCCGCGGCAGGATGGCTAAGGCTATGAGCAAGTTTCGTCCAAATACAAGGATTGTGGCAATGAGTGATAGCTTCGAAGTAATGAATGTACTCAGGCTTATTTGGGGTATTATCCCTATATATTTTGAAGACCTTCCGGATGAGCATTCCGCAATTAAGGTTGCTAAAAAGATTCTTATAGAAAAAAATGTTGTTTCCGAAGGAGCAACTATTATATTTACATCCGGAGCGCCATTAGATGAAAAAGGCAAAGATATCTGGATTCGTTTTGCTAAAGCATAAACATCCCTGAACGACTTGACTTCCTACGCTTTAGCGGAGGAAGTAGTGAAGGGTCTCATTGATAGAATATAGATTTTGCACTCAAAATTCTTTATAAGATTCTTCCTAAAGGCAGTAGCTTCGCTCAGAATGGAATATAAATCCCCTAAAAATGCTATTTTTCTATCTTATAACGTCATATATTTAACTACATTTATTTAGTTTTATGCGCTACATACAAACGATTTACGCTATGCTATATTTGTATAGAACGAAATAGTTAAACGAAATAAAAAAATATTAAATTTGCAAAATATACAATAACCCCTTCTAATTTTTACCCCGTTTTTTCTCCTATATTTACTTCTAAAGATCCCCTCTGATATGAAAATGTGAGAGGGGATTTCCTCATATAATAAGCTATACCCATGAGGGAAGAAATCTTCCGTACAGACGCCCGCCACGCCTTGCCGAAGGAAAGGCTGGGGCGTCTCCGGTAGCAGACAGATTGCCTTTACAAATATATAATCAAAAATCATTTCTCCCTTTATTAAATCACGTATTTTAGATAATTTACAGCCAATGAAAAAATTCCTGTTAATACTGCTTCTTTTTACAGCCCCTATATTAAGGGCTGACTCCGATATTGACGGAAAAACAGTGACCTTTACACAGTTTATCAATGAAATGGCTAAGTGTACTAAGTACACAACATTTGAAAATGTGAAGATTAGATACCGGATGCCCGAAGATAAGGAAGGCATGGACAGGCGTTTTAATGGTGGTTCACCCGAATTATTTATCAATGCCAGCATTCGTTTGATTAATTGTGATTTTGATGTTGACTACTGGCTGGTGCTTAGAAACATAACTTTCCGTGATTATTTGGCTATTGCAAATTCATTCCCAATTAAAGCAATATTCAAAGAATGTACTTTCAAAAAAACTCTCCGTTTTTATAATAATAACATAGATTTTATTGATCTCGATAGCTCAAAACTTGAACACGGCTTCAAGTTCTTCAGGAATACCGTTAAAGACCGTTTGACATTTAAGAATTGTAAAATTTCAGTAAACCCCTCACTCTTTGGTGATACAGATGCGCTTGATATGGAGCCAAGGTTATTCAGACTTTCAAATAAGCAGGATGGTTTTGATCTTATTATTCAGGATTCAGAATTCTCTTTGCCGGATAATCTAAAAAACGACCCGCAGTTCTTTATAACGCTTACGGAATCTGATTTCAAAAATCTTTCATTCACAGGTAATACTGTTAATGCTGCAATAGACTTCTCGGAAACAACAATCGAAAACGCATTTGTAACCAATGAATGTAAATACAATGGGAGTTTTATACTCGATGCGTTTAATATTAACCCCATTAATACCAGGGTGCAATGGTCAACTGTTGATAATTTCAGGATAGCCATATTTGACCATAAAAATAAATTGACGTATAACGGAAAAAATATCGATAGCATTGGTAATGAAGTGCGTTTTTCAAGCCTGATAAGCTGTTACGCTAATTTCTACAATGCATTCAAATCACAGGGTAACCG
>JANPBV010000289.1:0-9013 GCA_031430615.1 Ignavibacteria bacterium
ATCCGTTTGAGCAGGCTTTTGGTGATGATAAGCCTGAAGAAATTCCGCATGTGTTTGCAATTCCGGGTAACCATGATTGGTATGATGGACTTGAAGCATTCACCAGGCTTTTTTGCTCTGACCTCGGCTCCCGCCAATTTGCCGGCAGGTACTCCAGGCAGAAGCGCAGTTACTTTGCGCTCAAGCTTCCCAATAAATGGTGGCTCTTAGCATCAGATGGACAGCTTCATTCAAACATTGATACTGCTCAGCTAGATTACTTCCGCGCTATTGCCGATGGTCATATGAGTGAAGGTGATAAAGTAATATTATGTATATCGGAGCCTGTGTGGATTTACGCGCATAAGTATAAAAAATTCGACTCAACCTATGATGAGAGCGATCTTATCTTTCTGCAGGAAGAAATACTTAAACCAAAAGGAGCTGAAGTAAAAGTATTTTTAGCGGGAGATCTGCATCATTACAGAAGACATGAAGAGCTAAATTCCAAAACACCTGAAGCTAAAACCCAAAAGATTACAGCAGGCGGCGGCGGTTCATTCCTTCATCCTACGCATGGCGAAGATGTAAGTGTTCTCACTGAAGACCTGCAGCTTCCGGGGCAGAAACCGAGGGAATTTGGCTTGAAGAAAAGTTTTCCTGATGTAAAAACTTCAAAGCGGCTGGGGTGGCTGAATATTTTCTTTCCTTTTACAAATCCGGGGTTTGGTTTCTTAACCGGCACACTTTACTTAATCACAATTTGGATAGTGAGTTCAACTTTTCATTTTGAATTTGCTCATAATCTTAGGGGTTTCTTAGATCAAACGCTCAAAGCATTCCTTATAAATCCCGTAGCTGCCTTATGGCTTGGCGCTGTTGCTATTGGATTTGTGTTCTTTACTGATACTCATTCAAAGTTATACAAATGGATTGGCGGCTTAACGCATTTTTTTATGAACCTATTCAGTATTGCGTATATTGGACTCTTTGCGACATATATCAACAATACAGTATTCAACGAAAATATTTATACCGGATTTATTTTTATCCCGCTTATAATTTTCTGGCTTGGATGGTTTTTTGGTTCATTTAATATGGGGCTGTATTTGACGATATCCATGAACATCTTCGGCAGGCACGATAATGAGGCATTTTCTGCATTGAGGATACAGGATTACAAAAATTTCCTGCGTTTACATATAGATGAAGAAGGTACGCTTACAATTTTTCCAATTAAAATACAAAAATCATCAAGGAAATGGCGTAAAAGAAATGAAGGTGAGAATGATAACGCATACATTATTCCCTTAGATGGCACAAAACCTGAGTTGATAGAAGAACCGATAGTGATAAGAATGTGAGACGTGAAATGTGAGATGTGAAATGTGAGATGTGAAATGTCAAAACTTCTTGTCTGGTTATGTGCTTCTTCCATGCCGGCTGATAAAGGTTAGAAATAGTGTGATTTCTGACAGTAAAAATTTAATCAGATAATTGTTTCTTGGAATGCACTGACTGTGTCAGTGCTGTACATCAACACAGTTGATGCAATCCAAAATATTTTTAATCAGGATGTTGAAAGTCTTGCTGTTAATAAATGAATTTAGGCAATAAAATTGTTTTAGTAGGTCCAACTTCCGGTGGGAAAACTACCTTTGCCAAAAAATTAGCACGATATTTGAAAATCTCACATACTGAACTGGATGATCTTTTCTGGAAACCGGATTGGCAAGTTTCAGAAAATGATGAATTCCGTTTAAAATTAAATGAAGTAACATTAAAAGATAAATGGATAGTTGACGGAAATTATTCAATGCACCATGACCTGACAATAAAGCGGGCTGATACTGTTATATGGCTGGACTATCCTTTACATACAATTACATACAGAGTTATAAAACGCTCATTAAAACGCACGATTACACGAGAGCCCCTATGGAATAATAACAGGGAAAGCATCAGGAGGATGTTCACTAAAGATTCAATAATTCTCTTTGCAATAAGATCTTATAAAAAGAAGAGATATGACAATCTTTCAATTATTAAAAATGCTGATCTAAAGCATATTAAATGGATAATAATAAAAAACAAAAGGGAAGAGCGGGAATTCTGGAAAAATCTGAAGAATTAAAACATAATTTTGATAAAATTTGTTTACAGAGTTTTATGTACAAAAAAAGAGAGGTTAAATGCCTCTCTTTTTATTAAGATCGTATTCAGTTAACATACGGACATGCCGCAGTATGACCGGGTCTTTTTTCTTCAAGCGGCGGAACAGTATCAGCGCATGCAGGCTGCGCTATCGGACATCTGGTCCTGAATCCGCAGCCGCTGGGTTTATTAAGCGGAGTAGGAACATCACCCTTTAAAATAATTCTTTCTTTGTGGCGGAAATCAGGGTTTGGCAGAGGTACTGCAGAAAGCAGCGCTTTGCTGTATGGGTGAACCGGATGGTGATAAACCTGCCTGCCATCGCCGACTTCAACTATACTGCCAAGATACATAACAGCAATTCTAGAGCTGATATGCTCTACGACAGACAGATCATGAGCTATGAATAGAATGCTCAGGTCAAATTCTTTCTGAAGTTCCTGCATCAGGTTAATTACCTGCGCCTGGATAGATACATCAAGCGCTGAAACAGGTTCATCGGCAATTATAAGTTTAGGATGTGTTGCCAGTGAACGCGCTATCCCTATCCTTTGTCTTTGTCCGCCTGAAAATTCATGCGGGTAACGTTTTGATTGCTCTGATTGCAAGCCGACTTTCCCCAGCAGCCATGAAATTCTTTCAAGTCGTTCCTTTTTATTCATACTGGTATGATAGAGCATAGGCTCTTCAATTATCTGTCCAACAGTTAGTCTTGCGTTCAAAGATGAATACGGGTCCTGGAATATCATTTGAATAAGACTGCGGTATTTTCTAATATCATTTCTGGAAAGTTTTAAAAGTTCAATTTCACCCTCATCGGTCATAAGCCACACTTCTCCTGTGATAATTACATCAGGCGAAGAGAATTTTAATATGTTAATAATGGCTTTACCAACGGTTGATTTACCGCAGCCTGACTCACCAACTAGCCCAAGAGTTTCGCCTCTTTTAATTACAAAATTTACTCCGTCAACGGCTTTAACCTCGGCAACTTTACCAAGAAAAACCCCTCCCGTTACTGGAAACTTTACTTTTAGATCAATTACTTCTAGTATGTTTTCTTTATTCATTTTCCCTGTGAAATTAAATGACAGCGGACTGATCTTCCCTGTGAAATTTCTATCAGTTCAGGTTCAGTTTCCCAGCAAATATCCATTACTTCAGTACATCTTGTGCAGAATTTACATCCGATCGGAAGCTCGAGAATATGCGGTATGATACCAGGTATTGCTTTAAGCTCTCCCTGGTCATTTTTATACGGATCAGGCAATGATTGCAGCAAACCACGTGTATATGGATGCTTCGGGTCTTTGAAAATACTGAATACATCTCCAACTTCCTGTATCTTGCCGCCATACATTACAATCACCCTGTCGCACATTTCGGCAACAATGCCAAGGTTGTGAGTTATAAGAATAATTGCAGCATCATCTCTTTTCTTTTTGATCTTCAGCATCAGGTCAATTATCTGAGCCTGTATTGTAACATCAAGCGCAGTTGTAGGTTCATCAGCTATCAAAAGTGAGGGATTGCAGGATAGAGCCATTGCTATCATAACCCTTTGGCGCATACCGCCAGAAAACTGGTGCGGATAATCTTTCATTCTTTTTGCGGCATCAGGTATTCCAACTGCTTCAAGCATTTCTATAGCTTTTTTTTCAGCTTCTTCCTTTTTAACTTTTTCATGTGTTAAGATAACTTCAGTTATCTGTTCACCAATTTTCATAACGGGGTTCAGCGAGGTCATAGGTTCCTGGAATATCATCGCTACTTCATAACCCCTGTACTTCTTCATTTCTTCGTAAGAAAGCTTAAGCAGGTCAACACCGCGGAAGTTAATTTCTCCGCCAACAATTTTTCCGGGTGGGTCAGGTACAAGCCTGGTGATGGAATACGCTGTAACTGATTTTCCCGAGCCTGACTCGCCAACAATACCCAGAACTTCACCTTCAAAAATATCAAACGAAACATCATCAACTGCTTTTGCGGGAACTTTACCTTTTAGCTTTTTATCGGCTTCGTAAAATTTCTTCAGAAACTCTTCTTTTTTATAAATCTCCTCAGTGTTTATCTGTTTATCGGTAGCTTCAATAAAAAAGTATGTTCTAAGATTCTTAATTTCAACTAATTTTTTCATATAATTACCTCATCCTGGAATATACTTTCGGATCAAATGCCTCGCGAATAGCCTCGCCAATAAATACAATTGCAATAAGCGTTAAGAACATTGCCCCCAGCGGAACTGCTACCAGCCACCAGTGCTCAATATTGTTCATTCCCTGCCTTACAAGCTGTCCCCAGCTTGGTGTAGGCGGCGGCAAACCGAAACCTAAGAAATCAAGTGAAACCAGCGCGCTGATATCTGCAACAATTGCAAACGGCGCAAATGAAATTATTGGTGTTAATGAATTTGGCAAGATGTGTTTAAATATTATAGTTCTGTTCTTTGCACCGAGTGAAACTGCCGCAGAAACATAATCTCTTGCTTTTTCCCTGTAGAACTCACCCCTAACATAGTATGTAATTCCCATCCAGCTGAATGCCGTTAAAATAAGTACAAGCAGAATAAAATTAGGCTGAAGGATCGAGCTGACAATTATCATTACGTAAAGGAATGGTAATGTGCTCCAAATTTCAATTACACGCTGACCGAAGATATCAACTTTACCGCCAAAGAACCCAAGAAGCGAACCAATGGTAACTCCAATAAGGTAAGCGAAAAATGTGACTACTAGAGCAAATGAAATTGAAATATTAAATCCATAAAGTGTCCTTGCAAATACATCCCGCGCCCTGTCATCAGTCCCGAAAAAATGTCCTCCTGTTGGCTTGTGCGGCGGACTGCCTTCAATTTCATCTAGCAAATTTTCATTTGGGCTGTACGGAAATAACGGCATTAAGACCCAGTTATCACCACCGGCAGTTTCAAATTTCTTTTGAAGATTCCTGTAATTTGTTTCACCAAAACCTTCCTGCCCGAAGAAACTTTCTTCATATATCCCGCTTTTGAACATCGGGAAGTAATAATTACCATTATACTTAACTAATATGGCATTATGGTTAATGAACAGAGGCAGTATAAACGATATACCATACAAAATCAGCATTACTAAAAAAGAATAATAACCGCGCTTAATAGACTTAAATTTGCGCAATCTTTTTCTGAATATTGAAATGGAAACTTTTTCTTTGGATTTATCCTTCTTCATTTAAGATCAATTACTTATTTAATCTGTAAACTTTTATTTTACCAACTGATGTTACGCATTCCCACGAAAGTGGGAATCTATTCATAGAATGTTTAGTGTTATCATATCATTGAAAATGTTGAGTTATTGTAACATATTGAAAGTTGATGATTTATGCTCACTAAACTATGATTAATTTTCCATATCTTCAATTTGGCAGCTCCTTTATGTTTGAATCATGCTTTCGCGGGAATTCTGCGTAAGGTCAGTTACTAACTAATTTTTTTATAAAACAATTATTTAAACCTGATCCTTGGATCGAAAATTGCATAAAGCATATCTGAAATAATGTTACCAATAAGAAGTAAAAACGATGAGAGTACTAGTATTCCCATCGTTACAGGGTAATCTCTTTGTTCAATTGACCTGAACCCAAGCAGACCCATACCATTGATATTGAATACTGTTTCAATGAGGAAGCTGCCTGCGAGTATGAGTGAAAGGAAATGTCCCAACCCTGTAGCAATAGGTATCAATGAATTTCTTAATGCATGTTTAAATATTACCCGTTTTTCAGAGAGACCTTTTGAGAAGGCTGTCCTGATATAATCCTGGCTTAAATTTTCAATTACAGAATTTTTGGTTAATATAGTCAGAGTAGCAAAACTGCCTACTAGATATGATGCGACCGGTAATATAGTATGATGAAGCTGGTCTGTTATCTGGCTCCATAGGGTCAGGTTTTCAAAATCTTCAGAGCGGAAACCGCCTAACGGGAAAACATCCCATAAACTTCCTCCGCCGAATATAACAAGCATAATTGTACCAAAAGCCCAGCCGGGGATAGAATATCCCATAAATACAAGTACTGATGAAACCAGGTCAAACTTTCCGCCATTCTTTACGGCTTTAATTACTCCAAGCGGAATACATATCAGGTATGTTAATATAAACCCTATCAATCCAAAATAAATTGAAATAGGAAACCTGGATATTATAACATCCCAAACAGGTTCAGCGTAAACATATGACCTTCCAAGATCAAGTGTAAGCATATTACCCAGCCATTTAAAATATCTTTCATGAATCGGCAGATCGAATCCATAAAACTTTTTCATTTCCTGCAGCGCTGATTCAGGTATTTCGATACCACCGCCAAGATTCTGACTTGAAGTACCAACCTCACCGCCCTGCATTTGTCCACCCATCCGCAGTTTAAGCAGTTCTCTTTCAAGCGGGCCGCCCGGTACTATCTGCAGAATAAAAAAAGTGATAATTGTAATACCCAGGAAGGTTGGTATTATAAGTAAAAAACGCCGTATAAAATATGCTGTCATATTGTTTTAGAAGTATTATTAACTGATGTTACGCATGTGATATATTATAGACATTTGATAATCCAAAAGTATAATTATCGCAACAAAACTCTTCATGCTCCCTCGCTGCTAAACTCCAGTTTAGCAGCTACTTTTCAGCAAAACTCTGTTTTTCGCGAAACAGCGTTTCCGAGAAAAGTAAACTTTCCAAACTGGAGTTTGGAAAGGAGTGTGTGGTTTTGCTTAAGGTGAGTTATTAATAAGGGAAGCCCCTGCATTTCTTCCGGAGCTTCCTATAATTTTTCCTATTTGCCTGCTGATTCTTCTTTTTCTTTAACTTTTATCCAGTATTTCTGGTCAACCTCTTTTACTTCAATTTTTTTATTCGGGTCAGATCTTACCGCATCATATTCAGCAGCTTTTTCAGGATCGTAATACCATAGCACGCAGGTAAACAACCAGTCATATGTCCTTGGAAGTATCCACTCAGGATAAGCGAACTTATTATGGAAAGCAATCCTTTGGTAAGGTGCGTACCAGCCGAATCCATAACCAAAATAACTGCTTGCAATACCGTCTATTTCGCGAACAATTTTAATTCTTTCTTTTTTATCATATGTGACATTATACTTTTCGCAAAGCTCATCAATTCTGGCATCTTTTATACCGGGCCAGTTAGTTGTATTCGGAGCGTCTGCCGTGTTTGATTTCAGCGAGCTTTCAGGATTCGGAATTCTTAATCCTGTCCATGCAGTAACAAGAATCGTAAAATTTCTTTCATTACCAAGTTTGAACCTGGTTGTGCCATCGATCTGTTTCAGGTTCAGTTTTATTCCTGCTTTTTTCAGGTCTTCCTGGAAAATTGTCAGGTATCTTTCCTGTCCCGGACCACCATCAAACGGCAGATCAAGCTCAAATACTTTCCCGTTCTTTACCAGGTAACCATCGTTATTTTTTGTGTTCCAGCCTGCTTCTTCAAGCAGCATCCTTGCTGAATCGAGGGTAAACCCTATCTTTGGGTTAGAGGGATTTTCATAAACCGAGCCGGGAAAATACGAATATTCAGGATCATATGCATTAAAGAAAAGCTTCTCATTGAATTTTTTCCTGTCCCATAAATATGTAATTGCTTTTCGTATCCTGATATCATCAAACGGTGGTTTGCGCATGTTGAATACAAGCCCCTGTACGCCATTCGGATTTTCGTTAAACACTCTGTACCTGGCTACAAGTCCGCGTTTGAATTCATCAAAATCAAATCGTTCAGCCCACCACTGCGCACGGTTAACATTATAAATATCGATGTCACCTTTCTTGAATTTCTCGAATGCAAGGGATTCATCCTGAATAACTTCAATCTTTATAACATCAAAATTATTTATCCCTGTATTAAATCTTTCCTTTTCTCCCCAATAATCGCTTCTGCGCCTGAATGTAACAGACTGTCCTTTGCTGATATCTTCTTTGAGTAAAATATACGGACCTGAACCGGGGATTGCATCAAACTGGAATTTCTCAAGATATTCAGAACCTTTGATATTCCCTATATAATGCGCCGGCAGAATTCTCATAGAACCGGAAAAATACAGGAACTGTCTCCAGTTAAGTTCTTTGGTTTTAACCGATACTATATATTTACTTTCAGCAACAGGCTGTTCATATGTCCCGTAAAGTATGTTTGAGTAAGCTTCAAGGATACCCGGGTCAACAAGAAGTTTCCATGTTGCTACTACATCTTCAGCAGTAACCGGTTTTCCGTCTGCCCAGCGGGCATTCGGATTTATCCTGTACCAGAACTGCTTTTTATCTTCTGATACTTTCCAGTGAGTTGCAAGAGAGGGTATCCATTCTTCCGTAACAGGGTCCTGTTCCAATAATCCCTGGTAAACAAGGCCTATTTCCATTAAGTTATTTACATATGAATTCGCATCTTTGCCTACGTTTCTGAGAGTATTGGGGAAGTCTGGAATTCTCATTGAGAACGAACCGCCATTGATAGCCGTAGAATCACCAGCAATATTATAATTTACTGCTGTTTCCCAGCCTGCTCCGGTAAATCCTTCTCCGCCCTGTTCAGCGGTAACCGATGGATCAGCTCCGGGTGGTGTATCAAACTTTTTAACTGAAACCGGTTTTGTATCTATTTGTTTTTTGGGTTTTGTGGTCTTTCCGCAGGAGATAAAAATTGAGGAAACTAAAATCAGGATGAGTGTGGCAATAAATGCTTTATTTTTCATTGATATGCTCCGATAATTTGCTGTAATATTGCTTTTTGTATATTTACGAATATTGCGAAAGGAAATTTTAAATTAAATAATAAAATTTATCTGAAATATGCATTTAAAGCTATTAAACAACAATTTAATATTGAACACT
>JANPBV010000290.1:0-2467 GCA_031430615.1 Ignavibacteria bacterium
TTGATATCTTCAAGCAAGTCATCGTAATCTTCTACGCCAACTGAAAGACGAACCAGTCCATCGGTCAAACCGAATTTCTCGCGCTCTTCCTTTGGTACTGCACCATGTGTCATACTTACAGGGTGGCAAACAAGACTTTCAACGCCACCTAATGATTCAGCCCTTGAGAATATCTTTAATCCATTGAAAAATTTTACAGCATTTTCAAGTGAACCGAGATCGATTGATATCATTCCCCCAAAGCCGCGCATTTGTTTTTTTGCAAGCTCATGCTGCGGATGTGATGGTAAGCCGGGATAGAATACTTTTTTGATCCTGTCTTTATAATTGTCGTGTAACTCATGAGCTATCTTAATGGCATTCTCGTTATGTTTTTCCATTCTAAGCGCAAGAGTTTTTGTTGAACGAAGTACTAAGTAACAATCAAATGGTGAAGGTACTGCGCCGACGGAATTCTGTATGAACTTCAACTGCTCGGCTATATCCGAATTATTTGTAGCTGCAAAACCACCAATTGCATCACTATGCCCGTTGATATATTTTGTTGTACTGTGAACTACTATATCTATTCCAAGATCAAGCGGGTTTTGGAAATAGGGGCTCATAAATGTATTATCACAAACAGAAATCAGATTATTCACTCTTGCAATATCGGAAATCATATCAAGATCAGTGAGCGTCAGCATTGGATTTGTGGGCGTTTCCACAAATATCATTTTGGTATTAGGCTTTAGAACAGCCCCTATAGCATCGTAATCTGATGTATCGACCCATGAGAAATCAAGTCCCATTTTACGGAAGATGCGCTCAAATATTCTGTACGTACCGCCATAAACATTCTGCGATACAATCACATGGTCGCCTTTTTGCAGCAGTGTTGCAATTGCGTGTGTAGCGCCCATTCCGCTTGAAAATGCGAAGCCGAACTTTGCGTTTTCCAGCGCGGCAATGTTGGTTTCAAGCGCAACGCGTGTCGGATTTATAGTTCTGCCGTAATCATACCCTTTGGATACGCCGAAAGCTTCATCGGCATATGTTGAAGTTGCGTAAATCGGAATATTCACCGCTCCTGTGGTTGGGTCAGGGTTGTTGCCTGCATGTATAGCTTTAGTAGAAAATTTCATATTGTATTTTATCTCTCGCAAAGACGCAAAGGCGCAAAGTTATTTTTCATAAACTTTACTTGTTTTGCATCTTGGGGTATGTTTAAATTATAAAATATAGAAAATCTTTTCTCTTGAATTATCTGTTAACAAAAAAATTATATTATTAAACTCTTAGCGTCTTTGTGACTTGGCGTGAAATATTTATGTGATATTAAACAAAATCCAGTACATCATACCTTGTTAATATTCCAATTATCCTGCCGTATTGACTTACCAATATTGCAGGCGATGCCTTTAAATTCTGTATGCCATGCTTAATATCTTCTGATTCATCAATTACCGGATACGGTTTATCCATTATCTCAGATACTTTCTTCTCAATTGTAGCGGGGTCATCAATTATCATGCTCATAAGGTCAGCTTCAGTTAGCGAACCAACTGACCTGTTATCATCCAGTACAGGTATCTGGGAGATGTTATACTGCTCAAGTCTTGCTAATGCTTCACCGATAGTTTCGGTGGGCGCCGCGGAAATCATATTAGGCAAGCCGCCTGAGAGCTTTGTCTGGAATACAACACCAATGGTAGTTTTATCCTTTTCAAGCAGGCGTTTTTCTCTCATCCATTCATCTGAGTGATGCTTACTTAAATAGCGTTCACCTGTATCGCAGACAATAAATACAACTACACCGTTTTCATCAAGATCTTTCGCAACCTTTAGAGCTGCTGCAAGATTAGTTCCTGTACTGCCTCCGCAGAATATCCCTTCTTCTCTTGATAGCCTGCGTGACATATGGAAAGAATCTTTATCGGTTACGTTTATTATCTCATCAATGTATTTAAAGTGAACATTTTCAGGAAGCATATCCTGCCCGATTCCTTCAACAAGGTACGGTGTTCCTTCTGTCATAATTCCCGACTCTTTATAAGTCTTAAATATTGAGCCATATGGATCAGCAGCTATTATTTTTATGTTCGGATTTTTTTCTTTCAAAAATCTTCCTGTACCGCTTACCGTTCCTCCTGTACCAAGACTTCCCACAAAATGTGTGATTTTTCCCTGGGTCTGTTCCCAAAGTTCAGGTCCGGTTGTATGATAATGCGCATCCGGGTTTGACGGGTTATTATACTGGTACATAAATAAGGAATTCGGTGTATCTGCATTAATTCTTTTTGCCACGCTTACGTAATGCTCCGGGGTATCATGTTTTGCAGTCATTGGGCAAATTACAACATCAGCTCCCAATGCCTGAAGGTATCTGCGTTTTTCTACCGATACTTTTTCTGTCATAGTAAAAATACATTTGTAGCCTTTTATAGCTGCTGTAAGCGCAAGTCCGATACCTGTATTACCGCTTGTA
>JANPBV010000291.1:0-1555 GCA_031430615.1 Ignavibacteria bacterium
AATTACCGGAAGCAATAAAGATAAAAGTAATTTAAATTTTGCGTTCAATGTAAAAGGAAGAGGCATCTCACCTGAAAATATAAATGGTGTATATAAGCTTGATATAAATGAATCTGTATATGGAAAGTATGTAATCCCGCAAACACCTGTTGATGCAGAAATTCACAGCAGTAATTCTAAAGGAACAATTAAGCTTTCGACCGATATGGTTGATTTGAATGCAAAAGGCAGTTTTAAGTTAGTTAAACTAATTGATGTAATTTTATACAACATCACACAGGTTCAGGAGCAAATTGCGCAAAGTACCGGTACACAAAGTCTTCTTATAGATTCATCACATGTTACAAATTCTACTTCACTAAGCTCTACAAGCTATAATAATACTGAACTGAATTTTACCTATACTTTGGTAAGCAAGGATAGTATCAAACTTAAAAAAGTCCTGCAGCCATTTGGGGTTTACTTTAACGGGAATGTTTCAGGAGATATTGCAAAAACATCCGGGAAATTCTCTTCAACAACAAAACTTGATATCAAAGATTTCACTTTGCAGGATACTGCTATAGTTGTAAAGAATCTGAAAACTGATTTTGTGTTTAATAATGAATATACTAATGGCATTAACGGGCTTGAAATAAAGTTAAATGCTGTGGGTGATAAATTATCATTTGGTTCAAATACATTCGATTCTATACAAACAAAATATAGTATGCACGGTTCAGATGCAGAGATTCAGTTCCGAGCTGGTATGGATACTTCAGCAAACGCAATTGTACAGGGTAAGCTGAACTTTGGTAATGGCAGTATTAAATCAGATCTTGATACTGTTTTGTTAACTTATGCCGGATATGATATTGAAAATAAAGGGAATTGGATATTTAGTTTTGAAGAGGCAGATAAAATTAAGTTTAAGCAGTTTGATCTTAAAAGCAGAAATGCAATATTAAATGTATCAGGCGAGCTTTCATTTAATAATGAAAGTGACCTTAAGATTGAGGGGAATAATCTTAAAATTACGGATATTGCTGCAATAGTTAATCAGGCTGATTCTACTTACATTATCTCAGCAAATGATGATATTGAAGGTGAAGTAACCAAGCTCTTAATAAAATATAAAGGTAAATTTTCTGCTCCTGTGCTTAGTGCTGAATTTACGACAAATACATTAAAATATAAAAAAACTGATATTGGCGTTATTTCATCTAAAATAAAATATGAAAACAACATTGCTGATGCAAGCTTAACAATGCAAAATGCAAACAATAAAGGTGACCTGACAATAAAAGGCACAATCCCCTACCAAAGCCCGTTTATAAGTGATACATCTGCTGTATTTAATATTTCTTCTGCTCCTGTTGATATAAATTTTAAGGCAAATAACTTTGTGCTTGATTACTTTAGTGTGCTCATAAATGATGTTGCGAGCCTAAGAGGTATATTAAATGCTGATCTTTCTGCAAAGGGCACGGCATCTGACCCTGCATTAACGGGTAACTTAAAAATTACCAAAGGCGGGTATCTGCTGCCATTAACGGGAATGGATTATAGTTTTGAT
>JANPBV010000292.1:0-2519 GCA_031430615.1 Ignavibacteria bacterium
TTTTGTGTTTAGATAAAGTGAAACTTTTTGATGAAGATGCTTATTTAGGAAATCGTGAAACGTGAAATATAATGTAATTTAAAGGAGCCAATAGGCTCCTTTTTTATTAAAAATGACTTTTGTCATATAAAATTACATTTAAATTAGATATTTTTGTGATATTAAAGAATAAAATTCACTTGATTTTATTCAAAAAACCGGAAATTTATATCAAATAATTACTGATAAATGGTAAAGATATACCTTTTCTTATCAATATTTGTAGGTATCGCTGTTGGGTTAGGATCAGCTACTTTCTATTATGCCAAAGGGTATTCATATATGCTTGATGACCCCGCCGCCTGTGATAACTGTCATATTATGGATGACCAGTACAACGGCTGGCAACGGGCGTCACACCGCTCTGTTGCTACATGCAATGACTGTCATACACCAAAAGATTT
Organism: Ignavibacteria bacterium; assembly: GCA_031430615.1. Classification (GTDB taxonomy): domain Bacteria; phylum Bacteroidota; class Ignavibacteria; order Tepidaquicellales; family OLB5; genus OLB5. The sequence continues at coordinate 444 of JANPBV010000292.1, forward strand.
TGCAGGCAAATGGTTCACCAAAGCCTTAAACGGCTGGAACCACAGCTACGCATTCACTACAGGCGATTTCCACGAACCCATACAGGTAAACCAAAGGAACAGAGATGTACTTGAAGCAAACTGTCGTTATTGTCACAGCACGGTTGTATCAAATATTACTTTCCATGAAACCGACAATACAAAAATTCAGTGTACTTCGTGTCATAGAAGTGTTGGACATTGAGGTAACAATGAGCAATGAACAATGAACAAAAAAAAACAAGAAATTAATAATTATATATAATGGCTAATCCGATTAAGAAAAGATATCTTTTAACATTTTTTGTAACAGCGCTTTTAACAGTTGGAATTACACTTTTGCTAGTTAATGTTTTTGAAAAGAAGCAGGAAGCAAATCTGTATCCATCTGTATTCAAACCGGTGGGCGACTATGAAACCGATCCTAAGGTATGGGGCGAGAATTTTCCGTATGAGTATGATTCATATAAAAAAACAGAAACTAATGAAGGTGCTACATTTTATGGAGGCTCTGATAATTACCAGAGGCTTGAGAAGTACCCCAACCTTGTGCAATTATTTGCAGGCAACCCGTTTTCGAAGGATTACAGAGAAGACAGGGGGCACTATTGGGCAATAACGGATGTGAAGGAAACAAAGAGGATAAACGAAAAAACCCCGAATACCTGTATAAGCTGCAAGAGCTCTCAAGTGTTGGTTGATGTAGAAAAAATGGGAACAGAAAATTTTTACAAGGCTATGTTTAAAGATGTTGGAATGCATTATGATAAAGGCATTGGTTGTTTGGATTGTCACAACCCGAAAACAATGGAGCTGCGTGTAAGCCGCCCGGCATTTATAGAAGCAATGCAGAGGAAAGGGATTGATGTTACAAAAGCAACCCGCGAGCAAATGAGGAGTTATGTATGCGGTCAGTGTCATGTTGAGTATTACTTTAAGGGTGATGGAAAGTATTTAACGTTTCCGTGGGATAAAGGTATGGAAGTTGACAGCATAGAAGCTTATTATGATGGAATTGATTTTAAGGATTGGGTTCACGAAACATCAGGAGCGCCGATGATAAAAATGCAGCACCCGGAATTTGAAACATGGTCAACAGGTATTCACGCAAAAAGCGGTGTAAGCTGTGTTGATTGCCATATGCCTTACGAAAGAGTTGGCTCGGTAAAAGTTACTAATCACTGGATAAAAAGTCCATTGCGTAATATTAATAATGCCTGCCAGACATGCCATAAGTGGAGCGAAGGTGAACTTGCAAACCGAATTAAAACCATACAGGATAGAACTTATGAAACTATGTATAAGAGTGAATTAGCCATTATTGATGCAATTAATGCGATAAAAAAAGCTAAAGATGCAGGGGCAACAGATGAGCAGCTTAAGGGAGCAAGGAAACTTCACAGGCGTGCACAGCTTAGGTGGGATTTTGTTGCGGCTGAAAATTCAATGGGATTTCATTCACCTCAGGAAACCATGAAGACATTAGCAAATGCAATTGATTATGCAAGACAATCTCAGTTAGAAGCTGAAAGATTAATGCGAAGCATTGTTGTAAAGTAATCTTTAGTTTTGAATTTATTTGACATATTTACAAAACAAGGGGGACACTCCCCTTGTTTTATTATTGTAATCCCGTCCGAAGGACTCCGTTGGAGAGCACTCGGGACTAATTTTGCGATAAGATTATAACAAATATTTAGTTAATTTTGTATTGTAAATAATTATTTAAACGGAGATAAATAAAATGGTAGAAATAAATACAACATATATTGGCGGACTGCACTGCAAAGCTGTGCATAAACCAAGTGGAGTAATTTTAGAAACCGATGCGCCTGTTGATAACCATGGAAAAGGCGAGAGTTTTTCTCCCACTGATCTTCTTGCAACATCGCTTGGAGTATGTTATTTAACAACAATGGGTTTAGCTGCCGAGGACCGTGGAATAGATATGAAAGGCACTACATGCAGAGTAGAAAAACATATGAGCACAGATTCACCAAGAAGAGTTGTAAGGCTTGTTGCTGAAATAATATTTCCTGCTGCTATACCATTTGATAA
>JANPBV010000293.1:0-9473 GCA_031430615.1 Ignavibacteria bacterium
ATAGCATTTAAAAAAGCATCTGAATTATCCGATGATTCACAGGACTCGCTTGCCAAAAGACTGCTTGAGGAAATTGAAGATGAATTGAAGTGGAATAAGTCATTTGAAGATTCAAAGGATAAACTTTCTACGTTAGCAGAAAAAGCTATTCAACAAAGCAAAGAAAATAAAACACATAAAATCGGATTTGATGAACTGTGAATTCTGAACTTACCAACGAATTTATCGAGCTTTTTAAACAACTACCAAAAAAAATCAAAACTCTTGCCTCAAAGAATTATAAACTTTGGAAAAATAACCCAAACCACCCAAGCCTTTACTTCAAAAAGATAAAGGCTTCTGATAATATGTATTCAATCAGGATTGGTATTGGCTGGAGAGCACTTGGAGTTTTAAAGTCCAAAGATTCTATAATATGGTTCTGGATAGGTTCACATAATGATTACGATAAACTGATTAAGAGTTTGTAAACAACAGATTAATTACACCAACTAAAGTGGAATAAATTATTTTTTTGTTTTATATAATAACTAAGGCTGTATCATTTTTTTGATACAGCCTTTTCTTTAAATTTTTAAACAATATTTCTACTTACCACCGTTTAATATACTCTTTATAACGTAACCTGCCATCTGCGGATTTTCCTTAAATCGCCTTATCGAATACTGGTACCAGTGTGTGCCAAATGGTATATATATCCGCATCCTGTGGCCATCTTTCACTATCTTATCGCGCAGTCCTTCTCTAACCCCAAGCAGCATCTGGAACTCATACCTCTCATTTGGTTTCTTTAACTCATCAATCAGTTTGTACGCACCTTCAACAAGAAATTCATCATGCGTAGCAATACCAACGTATGCATCTTTCTCAAGCATAAGTCTTAATACTTTTAGGTAGTTATCACGCACTTCCTGTCTTTCCTTAAACGCAATCTCAGCTGGCTCAATATAAATACCTTTGCATAAGCGGAAGTTCGTTCCGCTATTAATAAGTTGAGAGGCATCATCGTATGTTCTGCGCATGTATGATTGCAGTACAATACCGCAGTTGCTGTATTCTTTCCTCGCTTCGGTAAATATATTGATTGTGTCTGTGGTTACGCCGGAATCTTCCATATCAATACGCACAAAAATATTATACTCTTTGGCTTTGGCAAATATTTCTTTTACATTGCTAAGGCAGAAATCAAGATCGACCTTTAAACCAAGCGAGGTAAGCTTGATTGACTGGTTTGAGTTCAGTTTATGTTTATCAATAGCCTTAAGGACTTCAAGGCATTCATTCTTTGAGCGTGTTGCATCTTCTTTATTGAAAACATCTTCGCCAAGCACATCAATTGTACCCATTATGCCTTTTTCGTTCAGTTTTTTTGAGGTTGCTACGGCATGTTCAATTGTATCTCCTGCTATATAGCGGTTCGCAAATTTCCTCACGATACCTTTTGGAACTAAAGGCAGGGTTCCTACTATTACTTTATTTATAATACCCATATTTTTTTTCTGTGGAACAATATTTATTCCTGTTTATTCTAATCAGGGCTAAAGCCCTTGATATGGTGTCTAATAATCCACGCCTTGAAGGGCGTGGCTACTAAATGTTAATGGACAATCAATATTATTCTGCTCTTTTCTTGAATTGCCACGACCTTTAGGTCGTGGATCAAAGATCGAAAACAATTTGGGCTTTCTTGACTTATTGAACGAAGTGAAAGAAGTAGCCCCAGATTATACAACCCAATTGAGCAAAACATCGCATAAAAAAGGGAACAGATTATCTGCTCCCTAAAAATCTATAATTCACTTAATTTTCTTCTGCCGTTGAAACCATCCGGTATTGTATGCCAATATACAATTTCACCCTCTCCGTATTTCCAGCAAAGATAAACTTCTTCGCCGTTATTGCGTAAGTGCGGAAAGTCAACCAAACCACTATCAATTCCTTTAACCATAACGCCATCTGCGGTAACTTTCTTCAGTATAGTTATCAGTCTTTCCATTTCATCCGGGAAGGAACCCATCCCGTTTGGACCCGAGCCGCCTAGATACTGGTGAGAATATATATCAAAACCCTTTGCATCAAGCTTTTTTTTCAGGCTCATCATTTCTTCAATAAGCGGCTTTACAATATCCAGCATATCATTTGCTTCCTCAACCGTAAAATGTATGCTATACTCGTAATTCATATAATAACTTTTTTACTGAAAAAAATTTATTGCAATTTTATTTTACTACAATATTAACAAGCTTATTCTTCACAACAATTTGCTTAACTATCTCTTTGCCATCAATGTAAGTTTTTATCTTCTCATCCTGTTTCATAAGCTCAATTAACTTATCATCCGGTGTATCAGTATCAACTTCAATCTTTGCTCTTACCTTGCCGTTTACCTGTCCAACAACGGTAACAACCGATTTCACAACTTTTGAGGGATTGAATTCCGGCCACTTTTCAAATGATACAGTACCTGTACCGCCAAGCCTTTGCCAAAGCTCCTCTGCAAGATGCGGCGCAAATGGTGATATAAGTTTTACAAGTGTTACAATAAGTTCTCTTGGTATTACACCCAGTCTTGATATCTCATTCACATATATCATCAGTTCGCTTACGCAGGTATTGAACTTCATATCCATATCTTCAATATCTTCTGTGATATTCATAATTGTCCTGTGCATAATTCTCTCAGCATCACCTTCCGGATTTACATCCTGTATCTTTACATTTAAAATGCCATCTTCATTTACAACAAGCCTCCATATTTTATTTAAAAACCTGTAAACGCCTTCTATGCCATTGGTTGACCATGGCTTGGTTGCAGAGAGCGGTCCGAGGAACATTTCAAACAGACGCAGTGAATCAGCCCCGTAATTTTCTATAACTTCATCAGGATTTACTACATTACCTTTACTCTTTGACATCTTGTTTGAATCCTCGCCAAGTATCATACCCTGATGAAATAGTCTTACAAAAGGCTCACGGGTAGAAACATAACCAAGATCAAAAAGAACTTTATGCCAAAACCTTGCATACAATAAATGTAGCACAGCATGCTCTGCCCCGCCTAGATACAGGTTCACGGGCATCCAGTATTTTTCAAGGTCTTTGTTTACAAATTCTTTGTCATTATTCGGATCAAGAAACCTTAAGTAATACCAGCATGAGCCTGCCCATTGCGGCATGGTGTTTGTTTCACGCTTTGCGGGTTTGCCCGTTTCGGGGTCAGTGGTATTTACCCAATCAGAAATACCTGCGAGCGGACTCTCACCTGTTCCGATTATTTTATAATTATCAACCTCAGGAAGCATAACAGGAAGTTCGTCATCTGGAAGAAGTTTCACTGTACCGTCTTCTAAATGAATTATAGGGAATGGCTCGCCCCAGAATCTTTGCCTTGAAAACAACCAGTCCCGTAATTTATACTGAACGGTTCCTTTGCCAAGACCTTTTTCTTCAAGCCACGCAATTACTTTTTTCTTAGCCTTTTCGGTTTTAAGTCCTGTAATAAAACCTGAATTCACAGCAATACCTTCTTCAGCAAAAGCTTCTTTGGTTATATCACTTTTTTGAGTGCCTAAGGGTTTTACAACTTCTACAATTGGTATGTGATACTTTGTTGCAAACTCCCAATCACGCTCATCATGACCCGGTACTGCCATAATTGCTCCTGTGCCATAACCCATCATCACATAATCGCTGATCCATATAGGAATTTCTTCATTGTTGACCGGGTTTACCGCAAATGCTCCGGTAAACACACCTGATTTTTCTTTTTCAAGCTGCTGCCGCTCAAGATCTGATTTGTGTTTCGCAATTTCTATATATATATCAACCGCAGTTTTATGGTCTGCTGATGTTATCTTATCTACAAGCGGATGCTCAGGCGCAAGTACCATATATGTTGCGCCCCAAAGAGTATCAGGACGGGTTGTGAATATATCAACAACATAATCTTCAACCCCACCTAAATCCTCCCCGAAGGGGAGGACTTCTGTTTCAAGTCCTATTAAAATCTTTTGATTTACTTCTTCACTTTTGTGAATTACCTCATCATTGGAAAATCTAATCTCTTTGAAACCAAGTTCAATTAATCTTTTAGTCCTTATTTCATCTTTTTCTTTTTGTTCAGGTGTATTGTGAATTCCACCATCAACTTCAATTACTAATCTTTTCTGAAGACATACAAAATCTACAATAAAATTTTCAATAGCATGCTGTCTTCTAAAGTGATGACCAAGTCTATGGTCACGAACAATTTCCAACATTATTGATTCAGCATCAGTTGGGTTTTTTCTGTTCTCTCTGGCATTATCTTTTGAAGTTACCCAAATCTCAGCGCTGGTTTTCATATATCCAGGTGCTTCTGCCCCCTCCCCTTCGGGGAGGGTTGGGGAGGGGTGTTTTTCTGCTTCAATACTTTTATCCCCAGGGGTGGGGTTCTTTATCTTAAATGTTACTTTTGCTCCCTCAGATTTCCCTATCCAGTTACGCTGCATTTCTTTTGTGCTCTCTGGCCAATCAAGCATATCAAGATCTATCAGCAATCTCTCGGCATATTCAGTTATCTTCAGCATCCATTGTTTCATCGGTCTGCGGACAACTGTATAACCTTTTTCAATCTGTTCGGGTACTTCTTCATTTGCGAGAACTGTACCAAGCTCAGGGCACCAGTTCACGGGAATCTTAGCCTGGTATGCCAGTCCTTTTTTATATAGCTGCATAAATATCCACTGCGTCCATTTGTAATACTTGGGGTCAATGGTAGCAACTTCTCTATCCCAATCGATAGATAGCCCGATTGCTTTTAACTGGCGCTTAAAGTTATCAATACTTTTCTGTGTTGTTATACGCGGGTGAATTCCGGTTTTTATTGCATACTGTTCAGCGGGCAGACCGAACGCATCCCATCCCATTGGGTGAAGAACATTAAATCCCTTCATTCTTTTATATCGCGCAATAATATCGGTGGCGGTGTATCCTTCAGGGTGACCCACATGCAGCCCGTCACTCGATGGATACGGAAAGAAATCCAGCACGTAATACTTGGGTTTTGAGTGGTCAAGTCGAGCGGCAAAGGTTTTGTTATCTTCCCAAAATTTCTGCCATTTTTGCTCTATTTCAGTAAAATTGTACTTCATATATAACAAAATTACTAATTAACTAAGTTAATTTCAGTGGAATAAAAAAGGCGAATAATAATTGAATTAAATCTGTTTTTTTATTAGTTGTGTTGATATACTACAAAACCCTTTAAAATGAATTTTATTTAAGCATTTAGATACTTAAATTAGGGCATAAATTTTAGTAACCGTTTTACAGTATAAACTTACCACAATAAAGTATTGCAATTTGGCGCATAGACTAAAAGACATAAAATTAATAGTTATTGATATCGACGGAACGCTAGTTGATCAGCATGGCGATGTAGGGAAAAAAACCCTGCAGCTTGCTAAGGAACTGAAAAAACAGAACATTTTCTGCACACTATCATCAGCAAGATCATTCCATTTTTCATCTCACATTGCTGATGAACTGGAAATTGATATTCCATTTGTAACGCTTGATGGCGCTTTGATCAAGAACAGAAGCGGTAATACTATATATAAAGGGGTCATCAAAGATTCTTTTGTTCATAAAGCTATCAGCCTTTCAGAAGATAACTATGGCAAGATCACAATGTGCGATGAGCATAATCTGTTTGTAACACCCAGGAATGCTGTTGTAAAAGAATACACAAAGTTAAGCGCGCCGGTAAAGGAAATTGCGGATTTTACAGGTGTGAACAATGTTCTTGAAATTCTTATTTACTGCGAAGATAAAGCCAGCATGAAGCATATTAAACATGGCTTTGGATTTTTTGATAAACGCGGAGTTAGCTTGAGTGTTACAAAATCACCCCGCAACGATTATTACTTACTTACCATTAAGAAAAAGGAAAGCAATAAGCTTGAAAGTGTAAGAAGGCTTGTAAAACATCTTGGCTTAAGCAAGAAAAATGTTGCTGTTATTGGGGACTGGCATAACGATATGCCGCTCTTTGATTTTGGGGCTTATAACATTGCTGTACAGAACGCTATCCCTGAGCTTAAGCGTAAAGCTGATTATGTGACTAACTCAACTAACAACGAAGATGCTGTTGGGGAAGTATTAGAGCTAGTGCGCGCTCACGCTGATAACGGAACAAAATAGAACATTATTACCAAATTAGATTTTAATTACATAAAATTATTTTGATATTTGTTTTTCATATCTCGTCATTCATTTTCACATTTCTGCTTTAATTTTTTTCTGTTTAATTGAATAAACCAAAATGTATCGGTATCTTAGGCGGCGGGCAGCTTGCGCGAATGTCAGCGCTTGCGGGTATCCGCATGGGGTTTGATATAGCTGTGCTGGAAAAAGAGCAGGGCTCACCTGCCGGTTCATTAGCGGGATTTGAATTCACAGGAAGCTCATCAAATAAAAAACTGCTTAAAAAATTCGCATCTGTTTGCGATGTAATTACACTCGAAAATGAATTCATAGATTTTCACCTGCTACAGTATCTGGAGTCGCTTGGCAGGAAAGTTTTTCCATCATCATATACTATATCGCTGATACAGGATAAGCTTATTCAGAAACAAACTCTTAAAGAAAACAATATCCCTCTTCCAAAATTCATTGAAGTAGAACATAAAAAAGATTTTGAGGATGTTGTAAGTAAACTGAAGTTTCCTTTTATATTAAAATCCCGGAAGATGGGTTATGATGGTTATGGTAATGCTCTGGTAAAAAATAAAAAAGATTTTATTTCAGCTTTTGAGAGACTTACGCAACGTCACTCAAAGCTGCTTGCAGAAGAGTTTGTTGATTTTACTATGGAGCTTGCCGTTATGGTCGCACGCACTAAGACCGAAATTGAAGTTTACCCGGTTGTTGAAACAATTCAGAAAAACCATATTTGCCATACAGTTATTGCTCCGGCTAAATTAAGCAAAGCAATAATTAATAAAGCAAGAAAGATCGCGCTGGATTCAGTTAAGGCGGTTAAGGGCTATGGACTGTACGGAATAGAAATGTTTTATACTTCTTCGGGCAAATTGCTTGTAAATGAAATGGCGCCAAGACCCCATAATTCAGGCCACTACACAATTGAAGGATGTGTTACTTCGCAGTATGAAAATCATATCCGCTCTGTTTTAGGATTACCGCTTGGTTCAGCAGAAATGGTTAAACCATATGCGGTCATGATAAATCTACTGGGTAAAACAAACGGTGCGGGAGTTATAAAAGATTACAGCAAAGCCCTTAATGATCCAAATGTTCATCTTCATATTTATGGCAAAAAATTATCGCGCGTTGGAAGAAAGATGGGTCACGTAACAATTACAGGAAATGGTTTGAAGAAAATTTTGAACGAAGCAAAAAAAGCAGAAAGAAATATTATAATATAATTTATCATTCCTGCGCAGGAATGATAAGCATTTTAAAAAACATGAAAGCAAAACCAATTATCGGCATCATCATGGGAAGTGATTCTGACCTTCCAACAATGCAGGAAGCGGCAAATGTGTGTGAAGAATTCGGTGTAGCATATGAAATGAAAATAACTTCCGCACACCGCACGCCAAACTTTATGGCTAAGTATGCCGAAGGCGCGCATAAACGGGGAATAAAAATTATTATTGCAGGAGCAGGAGGCGCGGCTCACTTACCCGGCATGGCAGCATCACACTCACCACTGCCTGTTATCGGTGTCCCTATCCGCACAAAAGCGCTTGAAGGAATTGATTCACTTTTATCAATTGTACAGATGCCCACCGGTATTCCTGTAGCAACAGTCGCAATTGGTAATGCAAAAAACGCGGGATTGCTTGCTGTTGAAATGCTTGGAATTCATAATAAAAACCTATTGAAGAAAATTCAGGTTTATAAGAAAAAGCTTGCTTTAGAATCACTCGCAAAAAATAAGAAAATTAAAAAATCAATATAATTAAGGTATTCTCTATTTCATACTTGAATTTAAATGCCGTATTCACGGTATACATATATAACCTTAAATAGTTAATCTTTGTGATACTTAATTTTAGTTTAATTATTAATTTTCTAATTGAATATATTTGAATTCTTTAAAAAAAATCAATGTTTATGAGTAAAACTATTATCGGTATTGTTACACTATTTATAATATCTGTTACAATTGCTTTCACGGGATGCACCAAGAAAAGCGAAACCGAGCTAAGAAGAGAAAAAGATTCGCTGGAATTGGTAAGATATGATGAGATAATCAGGGAGCTGATCGATTCAAACCTGATAAGGCAGCGTGATAGTACAGATATTTATGGTACGGGTAATTTTGATTACCGTGATTCACTGGAATCATATCACAGAGGTTACAGTATTCCCCGTGACAGCATTTACAAGGTATGGAATACTCAGGCATTCAAAGAACTTAATGAACTGATCAAGAAAAAACCGGTAAACCCCGGACCTTATCTTGACAGGGGTAACCATTTCCAGAATATAAAATTTTACCGTGAAGCAATTTCTGATTATAATGAATACATAAAGCTCACTCAGTCAAATCATTCAGGTTATATGAACAGGGGTAATGCTTACGAGAGATTTAAAATACACGATTCAGCTATGGCTGATTACAATATGGTACTCTTCCTAAAACCCGATGATACCATAGCAAATTTTAACAAAGGCAATATTTATGATATACTTGGTAAACCTGACTCAGCAGTATACCAGTATGATACGGTAGTATTTAAAGATCCAAGACTTGCAAAGGGTTATTATAACAGGGGTACGTCATATCTTGCGCAGAGAAAATTTAAAGAAGCAGCGCGTGACTGGGAACAGGCCATTATGCTGAACAGATCGTACGAAATAGAACTTAGACCAAAGATCAATAAGATACGTCCGCTTATCAAGTAAATAGCTGTAATAAAAATAATTCACTTAAATACGGTTACGGTTTTAAGTGGGGAAATAAAAAAAGGAATGACTTTTCTGTCATTCCTTTTCATTTTATTAAGTACTTAATAATTTACTCCCTGTAAACTGACCACTTACCGGTTGTTGTAACATCAAGTATATAAGCGGTTGTCTCAGGTATTACAAGTTCTTTTTTGCCTTTAAAATCACCTGTACCTTCTGCAAGAACTGCGAATACTGTTCCATCATTTTTAAGAAGTATCATTTTAAAAGAGCCGCTTCCCTGGTGCATAATATCAAATGTTGCAGGACCCTTAATTAAATCGTGCATTTGACTTTTATCTCCTTCAAAAATTTCTGCGATCCTGTACTGATCTTTATTAATATCAGCAGTATCTTTTGGCTGAACTTTATAATTATCAACAAATTTCTTATCCTTATCTTTGCTGCACCCGGAAATAAAAATTAACAGGATAATTATTGAAAACGCTGTTTTTATGTTATTTTTCATTGTTTTTCTAACTATTTTACGGTATTACAAGTAATTTTTTAATTCT
>JANPBV010000294.1:0-17386 GCA_031430615.1 Ignavibacteria bacterium
CAGAATCCCAGCGACCGTGATAAGGCAAGCTTTATGCCTGAAAATTATGAATTGATAAAAGAAAAAGGGATGCTGAGACTCTATGATGGTGATTTCAATTTCGATGATACAATTTCGCTTCATACGGTAAACGGTCACACACCGATGATGCAATTGGTAAAGGTTAAAGATGATGATAATACACTGCTTTATACCGCAGACCTCTTCCCCACTACATCACATATCCCATTGGCTTATATAATGGGTTATGACTTGTTCCCTTTAACCACACTTGATGAGAAGAAGAAATTCTTACCGCAAATTGCAACCGAGAACTGGATATTATTTTTTGAGCATGATGCGTTTACTGAAACATGTAATGTTAAACAGACCGAAAGAGGATTTATGGTTACTGATAAAATGGAATTAAATAATAGATAAATTGTTATTATATTAAATAAATTAATACAATAATTATGACAACAGCAGAGTTAAAATCTTCATTACACGATAAAATCGATAAAATTGAAGATGAGGAGTATTTGGAAGATTTAGTCCAAAGTCTAAATAATGCAATGAACTCTGAATTCAAGCTTGAGAAATGGGAACTGGAAATTATTGAAGAAAGCGAAAGACAAATTGAACAAGGTTTAATTATCAGCAAGGAAGATGCTGATAAAAAGATCGAAGAATGGCTAAAAAAATAGTTTTTACAGTTAGAGCAGAAAAACAACGTCTTTCAATTTTAGAATATTATTTTGAAGAGACAGGCAGCAAATCCATCCCTGCAAAGATATACCAGCAATTTAACAGAGTTATTAATATTATTCAAAGGTTTCCTGAATCCGGAAGAAAACTAAGTAAGCTAAGAAGAGGTATAATTAAATCTCATTATAAAATTGTATATAGAATTGAAACTGAATCTATAACTATTCTTCATATTTGGGATACAAGACAAAATCCGAAAAAATTACCTTTATGAGTGAAATCAATTACAAAAAAATCTGCAAAGTTTCTGACCTCCCCAACCGCAGAGGGAAGAAATTCTCAATTGATGAAGATACTGATATTGCTGTATTCAGGATTGCCGAGAAGATATATGCGGTATCGAATGTTTGTCCGCACAACCAGTCAAATGTAATTAATGAGGGTTACATTGATGAAGCGCTTTATGTAGCGTGTCCAATACACGGCTGGCAGTTCAGCCTGGAGACCGGCAAAGTTCCGCCTGAGTGCAAAGGGCTGAGCGCAACTCTTGAAACCTACAATGTTAAGATAGAAAATGATGAAGTATGGGTAGAAATTAAGGAAAAGAAAAAGAAATGGTGGTTCTGACCAAATAACAAATATCAAAGACCAAAAACCAATTGATAATGTGAACGTTATTTGACATTTGTTATTTACTATTTGCTATTTGTAAAAAAGGCCACTCTTTCTTCCGCCACGCTCTCCACATATAGATACCTGTTCCTGCAACCAATAACACAACAGCATACTTAATTTCCTTCTGGAAGTTCTGCCTTGAAAATAATACATAAACAAAGCCAATAAAAGCCAGTATTGCAGGCAACGGATAGAGCCACATTCTAAACGGTCTTGTGTGGTCAGGATTTTTGATCCTGAAGTAAATTACACCGATTGTTTGAGCTAAGAATTGAACCATAAGTCTGATAACAACGAGTGCAGCAATAATATCCCTCAGTTTTAAGAAACAAAAGCAGATGGCAACGCCGCCTAAAATTAATAATGATGCATACGGAATTTTATGCTTTGGGTGAACTTTTGAAAATACCTTGAAGTAATCACCTTCAACTGCGGCGGCATATGGAACCCTGGAATAACCCATCAATAGAGAAAATACCGATGCGAAGGCTGTCCATACTACAAGCAGTGTGACAAGATTACCAGCCCATGAACCGTATATCTTCTGCATAAATACCGATACTATGTATTTCCTCGCATCGGTACCTGCGGTTTCGCTGACTTCCCGCCATGGGAGTACACCAAGAATAGCGATATTCATAACTATATATAGACCCGCAACAGCAAGTATTGAATAAATTATAGCGCGCGGAATATTCCGTGTTGGGTTTTGAACCTCACCGCCAAAGAAATTTACGTTATAATAGCCCCAGTAATCATATAGAGCAATTAACATCGCTGAACCAAGTCCCAGAAAAAAAGCTGAATCAAGATGAAACGCATTTGGGGGGAAATCGAATGCAAGCTTTGGATCGAAATTTGTGATGCCGGAAACAATAATCCATACAACTGTTATTATAACTCCTCCCCAAAGGAATTGAGAAAACCTGCTAATGAATGCAACTTTTCTATACAGCATAAATACAGCTAATAATACAACACCAATTGCAACAAATGTTCCATTGTTTAGAGTAATCGCTGCTTCAAGCGAGCCAAGTAATGGCAGTGGAAAGTTTAGATCATAATTAAAGTATGTGGTGTTTAGCCCGGGGAAGATATAGCTTGCGTACATTGCGAGTCCCACACACCCCGAAGCCATCGAGAGCGGCGCTGAGAATGTTAACTGGAAAATAAAAAGGAATGATACCAGCTTACCTAAACCATTTTTTCCGTAAATTTCTTTGAGATAATTATATGAACCGCCTGCATGCGGCATTGCGGCTCCAAGCTCAGCCCAAACAAGCCCATCGCTTAAGCAGATAATTGCACCAATTATCCAGCCAATCATAGCCTGGGGTCCGCCCATTGCAGCAATTATGAGTGGAATGGTGATAAAAGGACCCACACCTATCATATCTATCATGTTAAGGGCAGTTGCGCCTTTTAGGGTAACTCCCCTTACAAGTTGTTTATCGGCTTTGTTATCGGTTTGCATTATCTGATATTATCAAATGAGCGCTGGTTTGCTGTCTTTTGTGAAATCATATTCATAAACAGCTTTAATGCTCCTTCGTGAAATATTTTTAGTTGTCTGTATAAAGCCAATGAACAATATGTATATGTTCCCATGACATAATCTGCCCACAATAAAGATGTAGAAGGTACCGGGTCATTTTCATCCTGCATTGCAAGCAGTTTTGAATATTTTGCTGAGGTAACATTCGTATCACCTGAAGGAAGATAAATATTTCGTTCCTGAATCCAGCCATTAAGATCAACGGGCAAAATTTGATTTGGTTTATTAAAATAATCATGCTCAGGTAGCAAAACATTTATTAATCCATCTTCTTCTGTGACTCTTTCTGAAGTAATATTTATCGGGTAAGGAGCAAATTCACCTTTATTGTTCCAGTCCTGCGGCTTGTTATAAAAGCACAATAAATTTCCGCCTTTTTTAGCATATTCAAGAAATCTGCTGTTAAATTTTTCAACATCAGGTCTGTAAAGATATGTTCTGAGGTCAAGTATTATTGTTGTATAGTTTTGCAAATCCCAGACTTCAACAGCCAGGGAACTTAATGTATCATATTTAATATTGAATGCATTCAATACCCGTTCAATAGTATTATCATAAGTTTTTACCAAACCAATTTTTATGTACGGGCTTACTTTAACATTGTTTAATATCTTTAAGCTGTCTTCGGGATTAACAACTTTGTAAGAGTAATTTGTTTCATACGAATTCAATATGCCGGTATTCCATTTCATATTATGGGTAAGTCCAGAAAACAAATCGTCACCTTCAACAGGGTACATTTTATCGCTTCTTACCAACTGGTAGAACCTGTTGCCGAAGAAGAACGGACTGTTTCTATCAACTTTATCCATACCCTGTGTTTTATGCTTAGATAGAGCATCGCGGGAAATTTCAGCAATGGTTGTTTTCCCGTCAGAGATCTTTTTTGAAATATCGATTTTATACAGGTCTGTTTTGGTTGAATCAAATGAGCGGAAGAAAAGCTTTTTTATCTGCCATGGTTCAATTCCGTTTACAAGCTGCTCAGGGTGATAGCGGTAATCAGCGGCTTTATCAAAAGCATCAAATATTGTTATCCCTACCGCCTGGTGATTACCGTGCTGACGGTTTGGCTTTGTTGTAATAGTATCGTGGTTTGAGATAACAACGTCGGGTCTTATGACACGTATCATATAAACAAGACGGGCTAAAACTGAGTCTTCACCTCCCCACACTTTAAATGTTTCTTTTGCAGTCTTTGAGAAACCAAAATCAAGCTCACCAAGGAAAAAGGCCTTTGAGCTTTGAATATACGCCGCATCGTAACATTCCTTTTCCCGAATTTTTCCCAACTGGTCGTTAAGCTCGGGTCCAATTTCATTCTGTCCGCCTTCTCCGCGGGTATAGAATACTGTGTAAGCATCAAATCCGTAGAGGTATCCATAATAAGCCAGAGTAGCCCCATCCTCATCATCGGGATGAGCGGCAACGCAGAGAATTGTGAAAGATGGTTCCTGTGATAACGAGATAACAGGAATAAATAATAGTAAAAACAGTATCAGCTTTTTCATAATTTTCAAAGATAAGGATAAATGATTAAAGAAAGTAGAAATTGAGAGAGTTGGAATATCGCAGAGTCCTGGTTCAGCAAAATTTATGAAGACGTTAGAACAGAAAAAAAATGAAAATTTGGGATTAATTGATGGGATCCTTCACTACGTTCAGGATTAATGGTTATTTCAACACAACCATCTTCTTAATTTCAGAAAATTTATCATCTACTGAAAGTTTATAAAAATATATACCGTTTGCAAATTCTTCAGAATTAAACTCTACATCATAATTTCCTGTATTCTTGTAACTTTTTACAAGTGTCCTCAGTTGCCTGCCGCGTATATCATAAATTGTTAGTTTTACAAATGCCCGGTTTTCGGAAATAGAATACTTTATCTTAGTCGAAGGGTTAAACGGATTGGGAAAATTTTGCTCTAATTTAAAATTTACCGTACGAATTTGATTATTATTTATCCCAACAGGCACAGTTGTTTTAAGAACCCACAGACCTGTTTCCTTATTTGAACAGATAATTTTCCGTGATGGGAACATAAATACTCCCCATGTACCAACCTGCTGATTGCTGTTGTTCTGAGGATATGTATCATACCACGCAACTTCAACGGGGGCTGCGGGATTTGAAATATTCAATACTCTTACACCTGCGGTTCTGTGCGCAACAATTGCTGTATCACCATAAATTTCAACATTATGCACCTGTGAAGTTGTAATTCCTGTCGGCCTCCACTCACCTGCAAAGATAATATTACTAAGATTCTGTATGTTATATATCTTTAATGTCCCTGCAGTTGGATTTCCTGTTTCATCTGTAGTATAAATATATTTTCTATCCCTAGTTACTGCGCAATTATGAGTTGCAAGATGAGGAATGGTTTGAAACGAAGCAATCGTCTGCAGGTTATCTTTATTGGTGGCATTTATGATTGTCAATGTACCTGTGCTTATGTTCGCCGCGAAAATAGTATCATTTACGATCCTTGAGTCATGTACATACAGTGAATTCCATGTTCCTCTTCTTATCGGCATTACAGGATTAGCAGTAAGATCAAGAACTGTTACGCCCCCGCTGTTGAATGCAAAATTTGCGCCGTTAAGGTATAAGTAGTTGCCTGATACTGATATAGTATGACTGGATAAGTGGTTCTGAAGTATATACTTTGATACATAATGAACGGAATCCGGTAAGTATGCAAGGTCGATGATCTCTATTCCGCTATTAACTGCTTCGGAAACGATATATGCATAATGTAAATAAACTGTAATTTCACGCCAGTGATTACCTGCATCACCCGGCACAGGGGTAGGGACAAAATCAACTTCATGTATATTGCTGCTATCAGTAATATCTATAAAGGCAGTTCCGAGATGAGTGCCCAAGATAGCGTATTCCCTTCCATTTGGGGAGATATATCCCCAGCATCCGGAATAGGTATCATTTGTTATATGCTGGTTTAAATTAGCAAGAACATACATATTCTGATTAGGGAGTTGTGCTTTTATTTTATCAGATAAAAATAAAACAACAATACAAAGGAGTATAATTCCTGCTTTCATATGATTAATTTCATTTCAACACAATCATTTTCTTGACTTCAGAGAATTTATCATCAACAGAAAGTTTGTAGAAATATATTCCGCTCGCAAGATTAGAAGCATTAAAATCAACTTCATAGATTCCGGAGCGTTGGAAACTATTGACAAGTAATGCTACCTGCCTTCCGGTAATATCGTATACTGCAATTCTGACGAAATTATTTGAGCCTGCAGTATTGGGGATTGAATATTTTATCTTAGTTGAGGGATTAAATGGGTTAGGATAGTTTTGCCCCAATGAAAATTTATCTGCTATAGTTGAGATTGTCTGAATACCGAACACATCATAATAAGATATTCTTGCATTTGTTTCAACTTCTGCAAGTCCGGAAAGGCTCTCGCCATTAACAAGTCCAGTAAAGGATTTTACAATAACCTTTACTTCATCAATTTTTGGGACATTAGGAATACTAACATCAGTTCCGTTAACGCTGATAATACCTGTACTAACAATATGCGCCTCTTCATTCCCGTTATAATAGCAAATCACTTCACAATCAGTTACCTGTATATTTGTATTATTTGAAGCATTTGGTTTAATGTTATAAATAGTAACCCTTCTTACATCAATCGGGACGCTCCATTTAAGGTCAACAAATTCATTATTAGTGCCATTTGCAATCCAGTTAACACGCAGGGAATCATTGCGGGCTTTTCTATCTGCAACACGTTTACCCGGGTATTGAATAGTATCACTGATAAATTTAAACGAGCTTTCTGTTACTGTTGCTGAGGTTGATGTATTAAAAAAAGAAGATTCTGATATTGTAGGAGGAACAAATATCTGTGTATGACCCGAGTGGCATCCAACGCACTTTGTACCAGTACCAACTCTGCCGTAGTTCATTCCAATAACATGAGCAACCTGCCCGGTAGAGCCGCGAAGAACTTTGCCCGCGCTATCAACAACCTGCTCAAACATAGAAACATTAGCTGGAGCGTTATCAAAAGCTATTTGCCCGGTATGAAATATTGGAATATCCTGTAAGTAAATAGCCTCGTCAAGCCCCATTGAATCCTGTCTTTGGAAATTCATAAAGAATTTTATTCTTGCAAACCTGGTAATTGGCGGTCCATCCTGCATCGGGTTATCAACGGGTCCATTGGTGAACATATTCACACAATCAAACCTGAACCCTCCATCTTTATACCATGTAGAAGGATCAGCTGTTGGCGGAAGTTCATCGGCAACATCTACTACACCATCAATTAAAACCGGAGGGACAGGTTTTTGGAGTAGAACTTCCGCGTTCAATTCCATTTTACCAGCAATATCATAAAAAAGCTGTAAACCGCTGCCGTTTAAATTTACTGTATATAAACCGTAATCCTGATTTTCAACCTGTGTTGCGTATGAAATTAGAAGTAAGTTACTTGGCAGCTGGATAGGGTCACATGCATAAGGCGGCTGCATTGTTCCATATGAAGGAGGATTATTAATATACAACTGCATGGTTTGCGGATTTACTCCAATTACATATGTACCATAACTGTTACCTTCATCAAATAACCTGATACCCGAGCTGCCGGTTGTGTATGCCATTGCGGGATCAGGGGTAAATAGACTAAGCATTCTGCCATCACTTAGAACATATGGACGGTAGTTGTTTTGACCTGAACGAAGATTTCCAGTGCCTGCATATAGCGCAAGACCCTCACCATCGGGTCTGATCTTTGCGGCTGACCATATATTCGAAATATCAGATGTAACAGCCAGGTTTGAATCGCGTGTTAACCCGTTGGAGGTTAATATAGAAGGATGATCAATGTTAAGCCACCACCTGCTGAAAACAATTTTACCAGTAATGGGATCAATTGAAGGTTCATCAGCTCCATTGCGCTCAGTTGTAATTCTGTGCAGGTTCAGTGAAGTTGAATCAATGATATAAAGATTTGTTGTTCTCTTAGCTGTGTATTGCGATAGCGCAGGATAACGCGTGCTTGAAAAACATATTCTGCCATCCGGTAAATAACACGGGTCAACATCATCGTATTTAACAAATTTATTTGCAATGGGTCCAAACTGGCTTAGGTTTATATTCCTTGAGGTCAAAGTAATTTTTTTGAAACCTGTACCATCAGCGCGGATTTCGTATATCCTCCAGCTGCTATCACGGTGCTCAACACCTGCAAAAACAATTCTTGAAGCGTTCCAGTAAGCACACGGGTCAGATACATCAACAAGTTTTATTCCCCCGAAATTAATAGTACTATCAACCAATACACGGATAGTACCGTTTGCTTCTCTTACAAGAAGTCTTCCGCCAACAATGGATGTTCTTGAATACGGTCCCATACCCGGAAGTAACCCGGCTTGAGGATAGTAAACGCTTCCACCCTGTGTTAAATTTCTTGAGACAAATACAATGGGATATTGTGAGTAAACTGATGTTAGAAAGGGCTGTAAAAAAAATATTGAGCACAGCAAAAGGGCTATGCTCAATATTTTATAATTTGATTTCATTTTATTATAGAAAATAATGCTCTCTATTAATTTGCTCTCCGAATGAGACCCTTCACTTACGTTCAGGGTTATTTATATGTTACAACTACAGATGAATTGCTCTTTTCTTTATCCCATGCAAGCATGATGCTTACTTCTCTTTTAGCATTTGTCCACATAGCCATACCGCCATCATCACTCATCATTTCGCCTTCACTTTTTTTAAAGCCGGCTTTTTCAAGATCGGCAGTAAAAGGAGTGAGAATAGCTTTTGGTTTTTCTGTTGATTCAAATGTAACCACTGTTCCTTCTGTGGTGTTTAATGAACCAAGGCACTTTGAGCTTATTGGCTGCGGTACATCTTTTGGATAATCAGCGGGCATACCTTCTTTAATTCCAAGCTCGTTGGATTTACCATCCGGGTTAGTGCTTGTTTTGTTATCTCCTGCAACCTGGTTCTGATTGGTTGTGGTTTGTTTTGTTGAGTCTTTTTTATCACCATCGGTTTTTTGGTCAGGTTTTTTGCCGCATCCTGATAATGCAATAACAACTGCTGTAAAAACTACAAATAATAAATTGAATTTTGTTTTCATGCTATGATTTTAATTGTTAAATAATGTTCTTTCAATGAGATCCTTCATTCATTACTGCTTCGCAGTAATTCATTCAGGATTAATATTAATTATTACACAATGCTGCTTCAAATTTTCCTGCGAGCCAGCTTTTGCTGTTATCATTAAAGAAAAGAGCAATCTTCCCTTTAACGGATTTATCTGTAATGCTTTCAATTTCAAGCGCCATATTCCACGGGTCAGATGATTTATTCCCGCCCTGCTTATAGCTCACCTGATATGAAGCAGGGTCATCTGCGAACTTTGATTTAATAAAAGGACCCTGTTTAATTTCAACGCCTTTATTCAATATTGTGAATCCTTCAAAGTTCTCTATAAAGCCGCAGTTCTGCGCAGGCTTAACAAGTGAAAAGTTAATGACATTATCATTTGCGCCGCGCCACTTTTCGAAATTTATATAGGCAAACTGAACTTCTTTACCTCCGATAAATCCTTTCACAGGAAAATCAGGAATATCAGCGGAAGTTAAGTTATCCTTCCAGCCGAATTCCTTTTTATCACTTGTGGAATTAGTTTTTTCATCCGCTTTTTTATCGCATGATGAGAAAACGAAAATAAACAATACAGGGAACAGGAAAAATAATTTACTCAATATTCTTTAATTATTTACAGTATTTATTAAATCTATCATTTATTCTAGCCCAGTTAAGATTTGCTATAAAGTTATCAATATACTTAGCTCTTGCAGGTCCATCTTTATGGTAGTATGCATGCTCAAATACATCACATGCTACTAAAGGAACACCGCCCCAAATAGCGCCATACTGATGTTCATCTACTAAAACATTGATAAGCCTGCCTGAGGATAGTCTATCAAATACCAATAAACCCCAGCCGCTTAATTTTGCTGAAACACTGCATGCTTTAAATTCAGCTTTCCAGTTATCAAATGAGCCAAAGTTATCTTCGATAGCTTTTTTAACATCGGGACCTTTTGATACATCGCCATCACCTCCTAAGTTATCCCAATATACATCATGTAAATATGCGCCGGAGTGGTTCCATGTAAATCTTCTTTTTAGCTCGCCTAAACTTGACCAGTTGCCGTTTGCTTTGGCTAAGTCAGCTGACTCAAGCTCTTTTTCGATATTATTCAGGAATGTTACATATCCTTTATGATGTGTGTTATAATGCCAGTCAGTAGTTTCAGCGTCAATAACATCCTTTAATAATGATTTTGCTTCTTCATCTGAGTAGGGACGCGGGTTGAATTTCCATTCATAAGCCATTTTATTAAATCCTCCTTTAGGATCTGAAAGCTTTGGGCTTTCTCTATAATTTTTATTTAAAAATTCAAAATTCGGTAAAAGACTGAGCGATACTGCGCCCAAGGCAGAAGTTTTTATGAACTTTCTTCTGCTTTTATCTTTCATAAAAATATTGCAAAAATTTTATTAAATTAAAACTGAATATAAAAAATGCCACCCCTCTGGGGTTTATTATTTAATAATGAGATTATTCTATAATAATTCCACTCCTTCGGAGTTAAATTATTAAGCAATGATAACTGTTAAAATTAAACACCAAACGAACTGCCGCAGCCGCAGGTTTTCTTTGCTGAAGGATTGTTGAACACAAATCCTTTGCCTGTTAAGCCATCGGTATAATCAACAGTTGTGCCGGTCAGGTAGAGAATACTCTTCCAGTCAACAGCTACTTTTACATCATCATACATTAATGTCTTATCGTTATCCTTCAGCTCGGCATCAAAGCCAAGTGTGTATGATAGTCCTGAGCATCCTCCACCCTTTACGCCTATTCTTAATACATAATCAGCAGGAATAGAATTTTCCGCCATTATCTTTTTTACTTCACTTACAGCTTTTTCCGTGAGTACAATACCGTCAGTTATCTCGGGTGTTGAAAGCTGTGGTGTTACAAGTTCTTTTGTATCTGCCATATTGATTTTATTTAAATTGTTAAACGCTGCTCTTAACCCTCACCCCCAACCCCTCTCCCGAAGGGAGAGGGGGGAGATAAAGACAAAAATTGGATTCTACAAAATTACGTTATTTAAAGAAAAAATTCATACCTAAATAGAGTGACCAATAAGCCACCCTTCTATCGGAAGTAAGCCCGTTTGTGCTGCTTTTTTTATCCCTGAAAACAAGGACATGCGCGTCAATTGGGGTAGTTTCATTGGTTTCCCTGCTCCATGCATTATCAAAAGTATAGCTATACCCTGCAAACATATCAATTGTGCTCATAACCCTGAAATATACTTTCAATCCCCCAGTGTAACCATAACGAGGAGTAACTTTGAAAAAATCAAGTCCTGCTTTATGGAAAGTCTCGCCGCCCATTAGATTCATTCTCAATAATCCGAATATTGCCGGATAAACTGACATGTTATGACCTAACGGATTTACTTCAGTACCAAGTCCAACAGAAAAAGTTTGTATCCTTACACCAATATCATAGTCAGATGGACCGGGATATGTTCCATGAAGATTATTGTATCCAAGATTTAAAAGAGCTTTTACATAACCTTTTTTGAACAGGTTATATTTCAAATATGTCTGGACTCCATAGCCGGTGTTTGTACCGAAATTATCCGAAATCAAAAGTCTTTTGCCGTCTATAAATATCTGGTCTTCTGCTGAATTGATAGTAACCTTATCACCATAGGCTTCAAGCAGAGGACGGGAGTATCCAAAATAAAAACTCAGTTCAATTCTGCTGAAGGAATCCCTGCTGTTTTTCGAAACTTTGTTTTGGGAAAAAGCGCTAAAACCATGTAATGCCAGTAATGTTAAAATTAATAATTTATACCTCAACAAATTCCCCTTTCTTAACTTTATCATTCGATGGGGAAAGTTTTAACAGGTAATTTACTTTTTCTGTTACTTTACTAATTACATAATCAATTTCGTCTTCTGTGTTGAATCTTCCGATACCGAACCTGATGGTTGATCTCATCAGCTTTTTATCCAGCCCGATAGCTGAGAGAACATGAGACGGCTCAACTGACTCAGATGAGCAGGCGCTGCCGGTTGATACTGCGATCTCTTTTATAGACATCATGAGTGAATCCGCATCAACACCTTCAATACTTATATTCAGGTTTCCCGCAATTTTCTTTGTTGGGTCACCGTTTAATTTAACGCCATTTACCCTTGTAATAATTCCATTATAGAGCCTCTTTTTAAGCTCATTTATCCTTTTTGCGTCATTTTCAAGGCAATTTAAGGCAACTTCACACGCTTTGCCCAGACCAACTATACAAGGTACGTTGAGCGTTCCTGCTCTTAAACCTTTTTCCTGCGCGCCGCCATCTAACTGGGGGGTAATTCTAACACGCGGAAGCTTGCCTGATTTGTAAAGAGCGCCCACGCCTTTGGGTCCGTACATTTTGTGAGCTGAAAAGCTTAACATATCAATACCAAGTTTTGAAAGGTCAATTGGAATTTTACCTACTGCCTGTGTTGCATCGGTATGGAATAATATTTTTTTCTGCCTGCAAAGTTTTGCAATTTCTTTGATTGGCTGCATAGTACCAATTTCATTATTAACATACATAATTGAAACCAAAATAGTTTTATCGGTGATTGCATTTGCGATATCTTCAGGGGATACAATCCCGTTTTCATTAACCTTGACATATGTCACTTCAAAACCTTTTCTTTCAAGGTTTTTACATGAATCTAAAACCGCTTCATGCTCAATAACAGATGTAATGATATGATTTCCTTTTGAAATATTCGCTTCTGCCGCGCCTTTTATAGCAAGGTTGATAGATTCCGTTGCGCCGCTTGTGAAAATAATATCACGAGGTTCACAGTTTAATAATCTTGATACGAGCTTTCTGGAATATTCAACAGCGGCTTCAGCTTTCCACCCGAATTCATGTGACTTACTGGATGCGTTGCCGTAAACATTGGTAAAATACGGCAGCATAGCTTCAAGCACAAGGGGGTCTACCTTAGTGGTTGAGTGATTATCGAGATATATCGGAAAGTTTATCAATTATAATTTATGTCAGACTATCTCAGCCAGTGTTGTTGAATTAAAATAACTGTTAATTTGTCTTTGTATCTTCTTTAACGGACTGCTTAGGATACACGTTTCATATATTGAGCATGCTTCAGAATCATCATGCTGACCGCAATCAAGAATATAACTCTCACCTTCAATTGCGTTGAATATTTCAGCAAGGGAGAGCTCTTCGGGTTTTTTGGTGAGCTGGTAACCGCCGTGAGTTCCCTGTATTGAGCTTAAGATACCCTGTTTTTTGAGCTTTTGAAGTATCTTAGAAAGCAGGTCATACGGTATTTTGTATTTATCCGCAATTTCCTTTGCGGAGCTTGTGCAGTTTTCACCCGGCATTGCCATGTGTTTAACCGCTATTAATCCGTATTCTACTTTTTTAGAGAGTTTGAACATATGTTTTTATACTTGTCCCCTCGAAAGAGGGGATCCACAAAATTTTTAATATGATGCCGGGAACTATTACCCGAAACAATAATTTTCATTAGGGGCTACTTCTTTCACTTCGTTCAATAAGTCAGGAAAGCCCATTTTCTTATTATTCCAATCCACGACCTAAAGGTCGTGACTAGTCAATCATATAAAACACTTATTAAAAAAATAATATTGAACTTAGAACCTTAATAATTTATAACATTAGATTCCCGCATACCATGCCATAGGCAGGCGTAGCGCGGGAATGACATACTATTTTCGTATCAATCTTGCGGCAAATGAGCCGTCTATTCCGTGTTTATGCGGGAATGTTTCAATGCATCCTTCTGCGTTCACAAGATCAGTTTTTACATATTTTGAGGCGTTGTCAATCATAAAATCGGGATTCTTCTCCAGGAAGTCGTTGACAACTCCCATGTTCTCTTCCTGCTCGGTTGAGCATGTGCTGTATACAATTACTCCACTGGTGTTTAAATATTTCACTGCGCTATTCAATAAACTTTTTTGCAGTTCAGAGAGATCGGTAATATCTTTCATATCGCGCTTCCATCTTATTTCAGGTTTTTTTGAAAGCACTCCAAGTCCGGAGCACGGCGCATCAAGCAGAATTTTATCAAACTTCAGATCTTTAACGCGGTCATCCTGAAGTTCTAAGGAATCATCCTGTATGAACTCAATATTAGTAATGCCAAGACGCTCAGCTGTTGCCTTCATCATCTTCATTTTAGCTTCATATTTATCAACGGCGTATATCTTTCCTTTATTGCCAATTAGCTGCGCTATGTGAGTTGATTTCCCGCCTGGGGCAGCGCACATATCAAGTATAACATCATTTTCTTTGGGGTTAAGTAAAACCCCGGGCAAGCCTGCGCTTTCATCCTGCACTGTGTACATGCCATTTTTGAAATCTTCATCAAGGTATATTTTTGACATGAGCCTGAGCGTTACAAAGTAATCAATATATCTGCAGGTTCTGAACACGATACTGCGTTCTTCAAATTTCTTTAAGACCTGGTCACGATTGGTTTTAAGTGTGTTGACCCTGAGTGTAAGTATGGGACGTTTGTTATTTGACTCAGCCAGCAATGTTGCCTCATCAAAGCCAAATCTTTCGATCCATCTTTTTATCATCCAGTTAGGATGTGACTGCATTATACCAAGATACTTTACTTCATCAATTTCACGGGTTGGATATACGAGATCGTTTTTTGTTCTGATAATTGTTCTGAGCAAACCATTAACAACATCAGCGTGTTTTTGAGTGCTTAATCGCTTTACAAATTCAACCGCTTCGTTGACAGCGGCAAAATCAGGTATCTTATTCAGGAATAGTATTTGATATAAAGCTACACGGAGAGTATTTTTAATTTCAGGTGTGCATTTTTCCCAGTTACCGCGGTAGAAACCATTTAGGAACCAGTCAAGCCTTCGCATCCAGCGGATAACGCCATGGCATATTTCATTCAGCAGAGATTTATCATAATCGTTCAACCTATCATTACGTATCTCGTAATCAATCAGCTTATCAAGATATGAATCGGTGCGCTCAACACGAGTTAGAATTTTTACTGCAAGGCTTCTGGCATCGGAATAAATTGTATCGCCTTTGGGGCGCTCACGTTTATTCTGATAATGCTTATTATCATGAAATTTCCCGGAAGGTTTATCACCGTATTGCTTATCGGTTTTAGGTTTAAAACCATTTGGTTTATCTATTGGTTTATCGCCATTAGAATTCTGTGCGGGTTTTTCGTCTCCAGTTTTTACTTCTTCAGTTTTTGTTAATTGTTCGGTTTGTTCTACTTCAGGTTCTTGTGGATCTGTAACTTTTTCTTCTTTTATTTGGGTTACAGTTTCATTCAATACAGGTGCTTTATTTTCTTCCGGTACTAAATTATTCACATTTTCGCCTGAATTTTCATTTATTTCGCTCATATTATTCATATAAATTCAGATATAGCTGTAAATATACTGGTATATTATAGTAGTTACAATGAATACCCAGACCGCCTAAGGAATGGGTATTTCAGTTACTATTGATTAATATTTCAAGAATTTATTTACTTTTTCATATTCTTTCAGGTAACAAATAATCAAATCTTCTCAGCCAAAATTATACAATTCTTAGTATCAAATGAAAGCGGTTCAAAATTGAATCCGCCGTAGATATTCAGTATTCTGAATCCATTTCTTATTAACATTGATATTAATTCCGTTACCGAGTAAAACCTGAAATCACTGATAAACTGCTTAACAAATTTTCCATCTATAAATACATCATATGTATCGATATGCGAACTTTTTAGGAAGTCATACTCCCTGGTTATTTTAACATAACCATTATCTATATCACGCATTTCTTCCGTCCTGTAATACTTGATGATAAAATCTTTATTAACGTAATCGATCAGAAATTTACCTTTAGGTTTAAGGGACTTATGTACTGCTTTAAAAACTTTTTCATCTTCAGTATCACTGCCTAAATAACCAAATGAGGTGAACATATTAATTACCGCGTCAAAAGTATTCTCAAACGGGATCTCACGCATATCACTTTTTATCAGGCTGATATTCAGGTTCAATTCGTTTGCCCTCTTTTGGGCAGTATCAAGAAAGAACTGGTTAATATCCTGCCCTGTCATATCATAGCCTCTTTGGGCAAGCTCATTTGTTATCCTGCAGTGTCCGCAGCATAGATCGAGTATCTTACTGCCTTTTTTAAGACGCAATGCTTTTTCAAGGAAGTTACTTTCCATGGGCGCTTTTGCATCCTTAGGCTGTATTCCTAAGATACCAAAATACCACTCGCTGAAGAAACCCGCTTCTTCAGAATACCATGGATATTTATTTTCTTTATCGTTCATATAACTACACTTTGCTTTACATGTGAATATGAAAAAACAAAAAAACAGACTCTAAGGCTCAAAGACTCAAAGAAAAACATAAAAACTAACCACTAATTACACGAATTATACAAATTCATTTATTTGTTGGTGACAACACCAACAAAGGGTTGAACACTGATAACACGGATTTAAACGTATACTCACAGATTCATTTAATATATTTATAAATTTTTAAAGTATCATAAACTTTAACAGTATCATATATTATTTCCTTACCAAGCAATATTACTTTATTAGTATCAACTTTTGTCGAGTCTCCGACTATATATATTTTTCTTTCGTTTGTATTTTTTTTCTAAGTTTTTTTGATTAAAATATATTGATAAACCCGAAGAAATTACAGCAACACATATTGAAGCAATTGCTAATATCCTTGTGTTCTTTATAGTTTTTTCAGCTGTCAGGCTTGCCGTACCAATTGCTATCTTCCTATCTTTAATCTCATCTTCTTTTTCTATTTCTTCTTCTGTTCTAAAATTATTATCTTCAAATTCTTGAAGTTCAGTTAGGGAAATAATTCTACAAGTTTCATAATCTTTCATTAATCTTTTTATACTTTTAAATTCAATTAAATTATCAGGATACTCAGCCTGCCTTATTTTAACTTCTACTCTAACATAAGTTTCAACCATTTTTATCAATTCTTTTTGTTTGAGCTTTTTATATAACGAAACAAACTCTTTGAATTGACTTAATATTGGTTTTTCATCTTTAACTAAAAATGTTGGGTGATGATCAATTAATTGGATACCACCCTCTTCGTTAAGATTCGCACTTCCTTCATATATACAAAATTTACATACAAATGATTCGAAATCATAAACCTCTCCTTTATTGATGGCTCTGACAATGTCTTTTTGAAAATCTGTTAGTTTCATATAACTTATTATTTAGTGTCTGGATTCCCGCCTTCGCGGTAATGACATAATTCGTGCAATTCGTGAAATTAGTGGCTGAA
>JANPBV010000295.1:0-8543 GCA_031430615.1 Ignavibacteria bacterium
ATATTTGAGTATTTTTCAACCATTTAGTCAATCAATAAATGTAAATGCTGCATTCTTTGAATGTTTTTTGAAATTTTACCGGAAAATTAGTAACAGTAATTTCAACTTCATTTCTTCTGTACCCTTTCCCGTCTGAAAAATTAAATCCATATTCAAGGAGAGCCTGTTCACTACTGCCAACTACCGATAAGAGCAAAATACTATCATCTGTAGTTTTAACAATTAACTTATACATTATTGACTCTCCATAATTTTTGGAATAATAGTTTCATTTTAAATATTTAAATTTAATTAGCGCTTAATATCTGTTTTCTGAAGTCATTTTCGCCATTGGTATTTATTCTTACACGAAATGACATTCTATAACCATATACATTAAAAGGGTCTCTATCTGTAGCTTCTCTTGGCTGAATAATTCCATAAATATTCTTAGATGATGGAACAGCATCTTTCCTGCCTTTAAGCCAGAAACAATAAACTGGTTTGGAACTTAAAGGAGCATTAAAATAGCCCCCGAATTCTGTTCCGTTTTGGGTGAAATCGTTTGGAACAAATGAAGTATAGCCCTGAACTTTTGATAAGGTATCAAAAGTAATTGCATTAGTATCCGTATAAACCTGGAAGAATCTTATTTCAAACCCGGGCGGAAGCAAACTGTTAAGCAACTCTCCATTTTGAAGGAAAAAATCCTTTCCTGAATTATTCAAATCTTGCAAGCTGCAATCTCGTAATCCGTCGGTATCAATTGTGTTTACAAGGTCCTTTAAATTAAGTCCGGTACGAGTAACACCTGCTGCTGAATCTTCGTAAACTTCAATACTATCTTTAAAACTTACATTGGGATTATCAATGTAAATCGGGTTAGGATCTGTTGTTTCACCGCAGCCTGCAATAAAAGCAAACATTACTACTAAAGCCGTTGATGCAGTATATTTTAAAAATTTTAATCTTGTCTTCATTTTGTTTTGTTTTATTTTTAATTTTGTATCTTTTTTGTAGAAATTTATTCTTGAATATCGAATTAATTTGATCATTAGGCACTAATATCGTGCATACAAATAATTCTTAAAGTGTTTTGTTTCTCTAAACTGTTTTCCTGCCGGTAATAAGGTTGAATATCAATACAATTACTGCCACTACCAGAAGAATATGAATGAATCCGCCCATTGTATATGAGCTTACAAATCCAATAAGCCAGAGTATTAATAGTATTATAAATATTGTCCACAACATGATTTTTTTCCTTATTTAGTTATTAATTTAGTTAATTTGTAGTTTTTATAAAAATAGAACTGCAGAGAAAAATGAATATTATTGATTCCGGAGATTTGTACGGGATAAAATCAATTTCTCTGCAGTACCTAAGATGACGTCTTAATGCTGCTGTTACTTCAGCATTGTTGAAGGAGAAAAAATACATTTGAAACAATTTTAGGTTATTCGTGTGTGAATATTTTCAACATCTTCATCGTATAAATTATTTTTGATCTTTTTGGATCTTCTTTCATCTTTGAAAGTATCTATACCTGATTTGAAAGCCTCTTTTATTTTATCTGTTTTGTTGGTAATTTTTTCTACTCCGGAATTCAAGAAATCATTTGCACTCTCAAATGTCTTCTCCGCAGCTTCTTTAGCACCATTCCATGTATCATGGGTTAATTTCTTACCATCATCAAGGAGCTCATTAGTTTTCCTGCTTATATCTTTTCTTAAATGTTTACCTGATTTAGGGGCGTACAACAATGCAATAGCACTGCCAACTGCACTTCCAACCAGGAAACTTATAAAAAAACCGTTTATTTTTTTCATTGACATCATTTTCTATCTTTCTATTAATTATTATTTGTCATTTATTGAATATTCAGGTGTGGCGGATCATGCGATTCCTGCCGGACTTATAACAGCAGATACATAAGTAGGAGAAAATTTAGTTTCTGCATAGTCTGGTGTGAATGAATTATTTGCAATCTATCCGCCACCACCTGAGTAAAACACACTTAGAATTTAAAATTAAAACTGACACACTATTTAATTCAACTTGCTAATGTCATTATCATTAAACTTATAAACAAAATTGCAATTGCGCCAACTGATATTAAAAATGTTCTGTTCAATTTCCTGGAATTTATTTTTTATAAATTGTTATTTAATTAATATCATTTTCCTGATCAAGCTAAAAGAACCTGCTTCAAGCTGGTAGAAATAAACACCACTTGGATAATTCGCTGCATTCCACTCAATGTTATGATTACCTGCATTTTGCGATTCGTTTACCAAAGTGCTTATATTTTGACCAAGAACATCAAAAATACTTAACTTTACGTTACCTGAAACCGGTAGCTGGTAATTAATAACTGTTGTAGGATTGAACGGATTAGGGTAATTCTGTGAAAGCGAATATTCAGATGGAATTGTTATTCCGCCATTTTCAATTGCAATAATACCGGTAGTATTAAATCCTACTTCATATATATCAAAATTATTTCCGCTGCGGTAATCCTGCCAAACAACAAGTGCCCCTAAATTACCATTACTTACTAAAGAAGGTCTTAACTGGTCATTACTTACAGTACAAATTGCATAACCTGTTGCAGCCCAGTTTAATGCAGCATTTGAAGCTATTCTCTGAGCATAAATATCAGAATTACCTGCATTTCTGTGGTCTTCCCAGGTGATATAAGCTCCGTTATTTCCATCACTTGTTAACTGAGAAAATATCTGGTCACCGGATGCAGTGCAGATTATAACTCCTGTAGCTGTCCACTGAACAGCGCCTGTTGAATTTACACGCTGTGCATAAATATCAGCAGTTGTTCCCGTTCTGTAATCTGTCCAAGAAACAATTGCTCCGCCTAAACCATCACTTACTATCTTTGGATCGATCTGTGCGTAAGCAACATTATTATTCAATACAACCCCATCTACAACCCAAACAATTGCTCCTGAAGGACCAACTCTCTGCGCGTAAATATTAAAATCTGTTGAGCTTCTGTAATCTGTCCATGTAATAATAACGCCATTAGCGCCATCAACACATATATCAGGTGTTAACTGGTCTGTTGACATAGTGCAAGTTGCTACACCGTTTGTAGTCCATACAACTGCGCCTGCTGCTGCAATCCTTTGTGAATAAATATCATAATTACCTGCACGCTTATCAAACCAAGTAATAAAAGCACCACCCGAGCCATCACCAATAATTTTTGGTCCGCGCTGCTCTGCTGCCTGGTTGCAAATATTTACACCATTTGCTGTCCATATCATTGTTCCGCTTGGATTAATACGCTGGGCATATATATCAGCAGAACCACTGTTACTGCGGTAATCCTGCCATGTTAGGATAGCTCCACCAAGCCCATCACTAACCATTGAAATAGTATCCTGCTCAAATACAACTACACATACAGGTAAACCGTTTAGGCTCCATTGTATATTACCGCTTGAGTTTATCCGCTGTGCATATATATCAGCAGTAGCGCTGCCACGGTATGACTGCCAGGATATAATAGCACCACCCGAGCCATCACTTACTATCATTGGTTTAAAATTACTATCCTGAGTACAAATAGCTAATCCGTTTACACTCCACATAGCGTTTCCATCAGCATTCATTCTCTGGGCATAAATCTCATATTTACCACTGCGATTATCCTGCCATGTAATAATTGTTCCCCCCGAGCCATCTGTTGTCATTGCTGGATTAGTTTGATGATTTCCTGCAATACTTACCGGGTTTCCCGGTGATTGCGAAAAAGTTGTAATAGGTACTATTAAAGCTAATGCCAGCATTACGCTGCATAAGCATACCAAACGACCTGTAAAATTTGTTGGTTTTGTATTCATTTTATTAAACCTTTTTATTTAAATTTAAAAATTATATGTTTTCATTACTACTAAACTACACAGAGTTTAAAGATATTACAATTATACAAAAGGATGAAAAAAGAACTACATCTTTTGGTTGAGTAATTCATAATTTTTTTTACTTCGCAATTTTATAATAGGTTAGCCTAAAATTACGGGGCTAACCTATTAATAATTTTAAATTAAGTTAATACACATGTATTACTTTATCAGGATCATTTTCTTATTTGAAATAAATGAACCTGCCTCTAATTTGTAGAAATACACTCCACTTGGGAAGCTGCCCGCATTCCATGTTATTGAATGATTACCTGCATTTTGTGATTCGTTTATCAATACACTTACAGTTTTACCAAGTACATCAAAAACACTTAATTTTACATTACTTGTAACAGGAAGCTGGTAATTGATAACTGTTGCCGGATTAAACGGATTCGGATAATTCTGTGAAAGTGAGAATTCATCAGGAATCGTCGTTCCACTATTTTCTATTGCTACAAAACCTGAAGTATTGAACCCCACTTCATAAATATCAAAATTATTTCCGCTGCGATAATCCTGCCAAACAACAATTGCACCGAGATTGCCATTGCTGACTATCATCGGGCTAAGTTGGTCATTTCCTATAGTACAGATTGCATAACCGGTTGCAGACCAGTTTATTGCAGCATTAGATGCAATACGCTGTGCATAAATATCAGAATTACCTGCATTGCGATGGTCTTGCCATGTAATATAGGCTCCATTGATTCCATCGCTAACAAGCTGTGATTTAATCTGGTCTCCAGCTGATGTACATATAATAACGCCCGTTGCAGTCCATTGCACAGCTCCGGTAGAATTTACACGCTGAGTATAAATATCAGCAGTAGTGCCTGTCCGGTAATCTGTCCATGAAAGAATTGCGCCACCCATACCATCGCTAACTATCTTTGGGTCAATTTGTGCGTATGCAACATTATTATTCATTACTACACCATCCACTGCCCAAACTATTGCTCCTAAAGGTCCCTGTCTTTGTGCGTATATATTATAATCAGTTGTGCTTCTATAATCATACCATGTAATTATTACACCACTTGCACCATCACTACAGATATCAGGTTTCAATTGGTCAGTAGCCATCGTGCATGTAGCTACACCATTAGTTGTCCATTGTACAGCACCTGCTAAACCTACACGCTGCGTATAAATATCATAATTACCTGCTCTATTATCAAACCATGTAATAAATGCTCCGCCTATACCATCGCTAACAAGCTTGGGTCCGCGTTGTGCGGCTGCCTGGTTGCATATATTAACACCATTTGCTGTCCATATCATTGTCCCAAAAGTATTAATACGCTGAGCATAAATATCTGCAAAACCATTATTACTGCGATAGTCCTGCCATGTTAAAATAGCTCCACCAAGCCCGTCACTTATCATAGCAATGGTATCCTGCTCAAATACAACTACGCAAACAGGAACACCGTTATAAGCCCACAGCACAGTACCGCTTGAATTTACACGTTGTGCGTATATATCAGCAGTTGCGCTTCCTCTGTATGACTGCCATGCTATAATAACGCCGCCGCTTCCATCACTTACTATCATAGGAGTATAATTACTATCCTGAGTACAGATTGCAATACCATCAATTGTCCAAAGCGCATTACCATCAGCATTCATTCTTTGCGCAAAGATCTCATATTTACCGTTGCGTTTATCCTGCCAGGTAATAATAATACCTCCACTGCCGTCTGTGGTAGCTGTAGGATTAACCTGATGATTTACGGCAATACTAACCGGGTTACCCGGTGATTGTGAAAAAGTTGTTATTGGGATAATTAAAGCAACTATAAGAAATACACATAATACGCGTACACTTTTAGTTATAAAATTTGTTTCGATAATATATCTTGTAATCATTATTTACACCTTTTTAATTAAATTTATGAATTTAATATTTTTGTTAAAAACAAATTACACAGAGTTTAACTCCAATGCTATTAGGCTTAAGAATGAAAAAGGGACTACACCCAATGGATTAGATATTTAAATAAATTACTCAAGTTGACTGTTTTGCATATTTTGGTAAACTTCACCTGAGAGGTTTTGCTTTTTAACCTTTAAGGTGAATAATTTTTTATTATAGGATGTTGATGATATATATACGTTATACATATAATTAATAATTACTTGGACAACTTTAGTAAATTATTTTTATAAGGTGGTAAAAAAAAGTTATCTCCCCATTTCGGAGATAACTTTTACTCAATCATAATATAAAGGGCGGAGGTGGTTTGTTAATTTACATTAACAACTACATTGGTAGAAGGTTGTCCAAAAAACAAACCATCTTTTGCAAGCTGGCACTGAAGATTATATACACCAGATTTATTTGGCGCAGTAACTTTAAAACTAAATGTTACTTCAGTTCTTGGCAGAACATCACTTGATAGCTCAACATTGGCAACTGCCCATGCATTAAGTTTATTATCTGCTCCATTTGTTGAAATTTGAAGCTTATATACACCCGGAAGCCATACTGTGCTGCCTGTATTTTTCATAACAACATTTACATCATAAGTCAAACCGACTTCCATTTCGGACTGTACTTTTTGTGAAATGAACATTGCGTTATTTTCGATGAAGTTTGGTTCATCAACCTTAACATCAGTTCCTGCAACCCTTACAGGTATATTCATACTTGGTTCACCAAAAAATGCGTTACCGTTTGCCATCTGCCACTGAATGTTATAACTGCCATCAACAGGAGCTATAATTGTGAAATTAAAAACTACTTCATTACCGGGGCTTACAGTTGAATTAACATCTACACTGCTTACAGACCATGTTTTTACAGTAGCATCGTTAACATTAATTAACTTCAAACTGTAATTTCCCTGTTTCCATGTGCTGCGTCCTGTATTTTTCATTGAAACCGATACGCCGTAACTCTGACCCGGAACCATTATTCCCGGTGTTGATTGTGATAAGTATGTTGCGTTATCATACTGATCAGATACTCCGGTTCCTTTTTGCTGGGAGAGTAATGTCCCTAACATCAAGGCAAACATTACAAATAATATTGATATTGATTTAATTATTTTCAAAATTTTCTTTCATTTAATTTTCTGAATTACTACTAAACTACAAATAGATTAACGAATCGACAATCGGTCATAAGGATGAAAAAAGAACTACATCTGTTAGGTGAGTTGATTAAATTTAAAAATTTAATATATTTTTAAACTGTAATGTTTGATAGATAAGTCCATAAACCGAAAATTTTAAATAGCCATACTACAGCAAATATTACAACTACTGCATTAACTATTTTTTTAATGGTGGGCTGCATTGGGATGTAATTTATCAGCCACAATACAAACCCAACTACAACTAATGTGATAATTATTGTTATTAATGACATTTTATTTCCATTTAATTAATTGTATCATTTATCAAAGAATTGCTAAAACCAGCACTATTATGAGAAGTACAAGAACAATTGTTATAAGTACACCGGTATCCAGACCCAAAACATTATCGGCATAAAGAACCCTATATTCTGTCTTCTGCTGCTGGGTATCATATATTTTATCTTTTATTACGAACATATCAGGAGCGCTATCGCCGTTTTTATCAGCAAAGAAAACCGGGTAAGGCAGCGACATATCTATTATTGAAGCGGAATTGTATTTATCATATTTCATATTTTCAGCAACAAAGAAGGGTTTTTCTGTAGTACCGGTATTTTTGTAATATTCTACGTTACCTTCGTTGAAGACAAGTATATCAAAATCTCCGTCGTTATCAACATCAACTATTGCGGGATTCTTAAGGCCAAGATTATTTTCGATATAAACCCCGGCAAGTTTTTTAATATCTTCGCTAGTAAACACTTTTTGCGGGGTTACGGGGTTATCAGAAGATAATAGTTTTATTCCCGGAGCAAGCAAAGCAAATAACACAGTAATAATAATTGTTAGTTTTTTCATGTTGTATTTTATTTAATTATGTACAAAGCTACGTTTGAAATTAGTATAAAACAATTACGCTAAGGATTGATAATAGAACTAATCCTTTTTTCAACCTAACGGACTATTCTACTTTCAATAAAACTTTCGCAACTTTGTATTAAATAATTATTGAATATTCTATGAAAAAGAAAATTTACATTCCGGCATTAATAGCAGTCCTCTTCGGCGCATTTATTTTTATTGGCTCAACCGGTATGAAAGATAACGGGGCAACGCCATACTTCAAATATATTGGTGTAAAGAATTGCGCCAATACCTGCCATAAAAGCGAGACCAAAGGCAAACAGCTTGAAATATGGGAGGAATCAAAACACTCTAAAGCTTTTTTAACTTTACAAACTCCGGAAGCTGACAAAATTGCCAAAGATAAAGGTTTTACTACTCCCGCAGCAGAAACACCGTTATGTATTAAGTGTCATGTATTGGGTAAAGATATTGATCAGGAAGAACTTGAAGAATCATTTGATAAAACTCAGGGTGTGCAGTGTGAAACCTGCCACGGACCCGGCTCAGAATACAAAAGAATACCAATTATGAAAGATAGACAGCAGGCAATTGCCAATGGTTTGGTAATTCATGATAATGGAGCAGAATTTTGCGTTACCTGCCATAATTCAGATAGCCCTACATTTAAAAGCTTTAATTATGATGAAT
>JANPBV010000296.1:0-4370 GCA_031430615.1 Ignavibacteria bacterium
TCAAGCAAACAAAGAACTCACTTTCTGTTCATTTCCGCATCCCCCAGCAGTCAAACCCTGCAGAAAAACTTGATGAAATCAATAATTTCGTTAAAAATATGGTAAATCTGTAATTTTACACTTTTTACAGTCATCAAATAAATAACATTTTTTGTTATATTTACATAATGTTTTTAATTGATATTTACTAGCAAAAATCTATAAGTATGTACTTTATGAAAAAAATATTACTTTTATCTGTAATTTGTAATCTGACATTTGTAACAGCTTTCTCGCAGGTATCCACTGTATGGGAAAAACGTTATAATGGTACAGGCAACGGGTATGATGAAGCTACTTCTCTGTTTGTTGATGGCGCAGGGAATGTATTTGTTGCAGGCGCAAGCACAGGGTCAGGCTCGGGGAAAGATTTTACTGTTGTGAAATATAACAGTGATGGACTTACCGGGTGGATAGCCCGTTACAACGGACCGGGTAATGCCGTTGATGATGCATACCTTGTTAAAGTTGATAATTCCGGTAACGTGTATGTTAGCGGTGCAAGTACGGGTACCGGCAGTGGTTTGGATTATTGCGTTGTGAAATATAATTCCGCAGGCACACAACAATGGGCAGCGCGTTATAACGGACCCGGTAACGCAATTGATGAAGTATATTCATTGCAGGTTGATAATTCGGGTAATGTTTATATCACAGGATATAGTAATGGTGGTTCATCCGGCGACGATATATGCACAATTAAATATAATTCATCAGGTGTTCAAGTGTGGATTGTCAGATACAACGGCTCAGCTAATAACGATGATTATGGCAATTCAATTGCAATTGATAATTCCGGAAATGCATATGTAACAGGCGCCGTAACAAGAACAGGCTCTGACCTGGATTACATAACAATTAAATACAATGGTTCAAACGGAAGCCAGATATGGGCATCATTTTACAACGGACCCGGTAACAGCGCAGACTTTCCGTCATCTAATGCTATTGATGCCGTTGGAAATATTTATGTAACAGGTTACAGTTACGGCAGCGGAGCTAACCCTGACTATTGCACCATTAAATACAATAATGCAGGCGCTCAGCAGTGGGTACAGAGATATAACGGACCCGATGGCTGGGATGAAGCATGGAATGTTATTCTTGATAATCAGGCAAATGTTTATGTAACAGGTAACAGCTCCGGTATTGGTACAGGGGATGATTACTGTACTATTAAATATAACAGTAACGGAGCTCAGCAATGGATAGCCCGTTATACCGGACCTGATTCAAGCAATGATTATTGCAACTGGGTGGCTCCCGATGCAAATGGTAATGTTTATGTTACAGGTATAGTAGGAGATGGAGTTGGTAATCCGCGGAACATGGTGACAATTGGTTATAATTCATTGGGTGTGCAGCAGTGGGTAATGACCTATAATGGCACGGGTAATGAATTCGATAGCGGTAACGCTCTTGCAGTAGATAATATGGGGAACGTATATGTAACAGGCGGCAGCGATAATGCAAATAATACTGATTTTTACACTATTAAATATTCATCAACAATTGGCATTCAGCCAATATCATCTGAAATTCCAAATAAGTTTTCACTTGAACAAAATTATCCCAATCCATTTAATCCAACAACAAAGATTAAATTTTATATTCCCCTCTCGAGAGGGGTGTCCGAAGGACGGGGTGTGTTTACTTTATTGAATATATATGATATTTCAGGCAAGTTAATTAAAACATTGGTAAACGAAAACTTAAATGCAGGAATTTATGAAATAAATTTCAACGCATCAGGACTTTCAAGCGGTACATACTTCTACAGGTTAACTGCCGGCGAATTCACAGAATCCAAAAAGTTAGTTTTAATTCAATAAAAATCTAATGAAAAAGATAATATTATTGCTTGTTTTATTATCGGCAAATGTATTTACACAAATTGCACCCGAATGGGAGGTCAATTATCCATTAAGCTCAAATAATAGTATTATTTCAATTCTGAATGACCCAAATGGGAATATGTACGTTTTATCCAGATCTAGTGTTGATACTAATAATAACAGCGGTTACTTTGTTTTGCTTGCAAAAACAAATTTATCCGGAACTTTGTTGTGGAAAAGAATTTATTCAAGACCTGGCTTGGATAGCGGCGATTTCCCGATATCAATGGTATTTGATAATCAATATAATATCTACGTTCTTGATGCCAGTCATGGTTACATCAGCGGAATTGATTTAGGAGTAGTCAAATATAACCAAAACGGAAACTTTTTATGGAATTATTTTTATACATCATCCGGTGGTGTAGATTCTTATGATTCACCTGCTGCAATATGCAGTGATATTCAGGGAAACTGTTATCTAACAGGGTTTTCCAGCAACTTCTATGTTGATTCAATAATCACAATAAAACTGAATTCTTCAGGAATATTTCAATGGAAACAAACTTACTTGACAACATCAACCCGTTTAAGTAACGGAATGTGTTTGATTGCAGATAATGCATCCAATATATATGTTGGAGGTATGGTAAATGACTCCGCTAGCGGATTTATGAACGCTGTCATTCTCAAGTATAATTCATCCGGAATATTACAGTGGAACAAAAAATATTCAGGTCCTCAATCTATGTCCGATTGTTTTGTAGATCTTAAATTTGATAATTCAGGAAATCTTCTTGCAACTGGAAGTTCCGATGGTGGCTATTACTTGGATTCAGCTTCGGTTTTATTGCAAAAGTATGATCCCAACGGCAATTTGTTATGGTCGCAAACATACCATACAATCAATCCCGGCGGAGAAGTTGGGATAAAACTGCTTGTAGATAACAGTAATAATATTTTCATAATGGGAAGGACAGATTTTTATGAATCTCAAAATGCATCTAGTTCATTTATTTTGAAGTACAATTCTTCCGGTAGCCTGCTATGGAGCAACAGGCATGGTGACTATTACCAATATCCCGTATTTGTTAATAATATCAGTTTTGATTTGAACGAAAATATTTTAGTTACAGGTTACGAAAAAAGATTCAACCGAACAAATTTACTGCTGTTAAAATATAACAAATCAAATGGCAATAAAGAATGGTCATACCTGTTCAATAAAACCGGCTCCAGCACTGATAGATCCATGTCAGCGGGTTATTTTTCAAATAATTTATTCATAGCAGGCACCACAAACAGTGACTTTTTACTGATGAAAATGCAGCCGACAAATTCATATACCTATACATTTAGAAGAGATAATCTGAATAAGTCTA
This sequence comes from Ignavibacteria bacterium, assembly GCA_031430615.1. GTDB lineage: Bacteria > Bacteroidota > Ignavibacteria > Tepidaquicellales > OLB5 > OLB5. Next base: position 3,257 of record JANPBV010000296.1, read on the forward strand.
TTTTAGATAGTCAGTATACTTATGATACAGTAATGCTGAATGCAGATCAATTGCCGCCGAATGCCTACATTCGTTCAATTAATGTTACTATTGATACTTTGCTCCATGGAGCAATGGGAGATATTGAGATCACACTCAGAAATGGTGCAATAGAAGACACCTTATTTTACAGAAGAGGCGGTCCATTTGATAATATGATAGGGACTAATCTCAATGATACATCCCTCTTGAATATTTGCGGAAATGGCCTACCCCCGTTCACAGGATATTTTGCGCCATGCAGAACACTTTCAAAACACCTTTTTATGCCGGGCTCGGGTCCCTGGATATTAAAGATCTATGACCGGAAAGCTCCTGATACCGGAACTTTGAAATCCTGGTCATTAATATTGACATACGAAACTCTAATTGGCATTAATCCAATATCAACGGAAGTACCAAAGAACTTTTCTCTGATGCAAAATTTTCCCAATCCATTTAATCCCGTAACTAAAATTAAATTCAATATACCTAAAGCAGGCAATACTAAAATTTCTATTTTCGATGTTACAGGCAAAGAAATCAAAACACTTGTTGATGAATTCCTAGTTCAGGGTATTTATGAGATAGATTTTGATGGTACACAATATTCAAGCGGTGTATATTTTTATAGGTTTGAATCAGGAGATTTCACAGAAACTAAAAAGATGGTGCTGATAAAATAACTCATCAAGTAAAGTTGCCGCAAAAACAATAAGTTGAATCTGTTCCGGATTTTGAATTAGTTTTCACCCTGAGGAACTTATATTCCATTTCCCATATTAAAAATAGTACTTAAACTAATTCCATTTAAAAAAATCAGATGAAAGTATTACTTACTGTTTTTACTATGTTTGTCTCTATATCGATAGCCTTTTCACAACAAAAGGGAATTTTAACGGGCATTGTGCTTGATAAAAGCACTCAATCTTTCCTGAAAGATATTAATATAAATGTAATCGGGACTCAGTTTACAGCTAAATCAAAAGAAGATGGCAGTTTCAGAATAACAGATGTACCGGTTGGAACATATCAACTGGAGTTCACTTCAGTTTCTTACCAAACTTATATTCAGACAGATGTTGTAGTATCTACA
>JANPBV010000297.1:0-1598 GCA_031430615.1 Ignavibacteria bacterium
TTTAATATCAGTACTGCTTAAATTACCCCCGTTATATACCACTTCTGTATTTACGATAAATGGCGCAATGTTCCTTAATGCTTCATATAATAACGAAGATGCCAGACCTGAACCAAAATTATTACCCAGATTTCCCAATGCACTTGTACCTGTGGCGCTGCTTACATTTGGTGCGCCAAACAATAAATAAGATATAGCTTTTGTCTGCGCTTCAGGTCCCGTTTCCCTTGAACCTCCGTCATTTCTTAATGAAAGTGTCAGTTTGGGCGCATATCTTGTTCCTGTAATATCCAATACTACAAACATTATTTCCTGTGTATTTGTCGAAGGATCGGTGCGGATATTTTTATACTCAGCTTTAATATTTAATTCCGGGTTGTTGTAATCACCGTTAAAGTCAAGAAAACTATTGTTTATATTGAAATTCTTGTAGAATCTGTAATATGAATCTCCAACAATATTCAGCCTTCCAAAGAGCTGAAACCGCCTATCAGGTGTTTTGTTATCCAGCCGAAGGTTTCCCTGAAACTCACCATTTAATTCTTCGCGGGTCAGGCTGTTCATGTTTACATTTACTATAATATTTTTTTCCATTAAGATATCAAGGTCATATGTAATATAATCAGCTACTGTTGGTTCACGCTTTTCGAGTATATAGTTGTATCTCAAAAACGGGTCAAGATCACCCAGCTCTTCCTGGGATACTGAAATAGTTGTATCCAGGAACTTGTAACCGGTTGAATCTGTAAGTATTCTATATGTAAAATCATCTGAATAAATATCATAAGCTAAACTTGATATCGCCGGGAAAAACAGTTTTGCGCTTTTTATTAATAATTGCCCTGAGACCAGAAGATTTCTTAGGTTGCCTTTTATGCGGATAGGAGGGTCACCAATTCCACCAAGCATTTCTCCATAGAATCCAAACCTATTCTGTATAGATGAACCATCAAGGAAATACATTTCACCGCTTGTAGTAAGGTCAATATCATTAACACTTAATCCGGCAAAATTGATCTTTCCGAATACATCAATATGTCTGGACTGATCCCTATCATTAAAGATTGAAAACTTTTCAATAATAAGATCTGATTTATCTGTTTTCAAACTGGTTTCAAACCTGTAATACAGACCGTTCCAAGTGAAAAACATTCTTCCTCTTGTAATATTAGCATTTCCTGAAAGAATAGGATCTGCTATCGTTCCTTTTGCGGTAATTTCACCATCAAGGAAACCTCTTAAGTCAGTAAAATTAGGAATCGCTTTAGAAAAGAAGTTAATCTGAAAGTTTGTAGCCTTCAGGTTAAGATCCAGAGGACTTGTTAAAACGGTCATATATGTTGAGCTATCAGGTGTTTTAAGTGGATTATTGAACGGAACATTTCCCGTAAGCCTAAGCTTGCCTTGCCCCTGGGCATTGCTCAATAAAACATCTGTTGATAGATTATTATTTGCGTAATCAATAAATGCATCTATTCTGCCAACTTTATTATTATCGTATCTCAAAAGACTTGTGTTCATTTCAACGCCAAGCTTTGGGTTATCCATTTTTCCCTTAAAAGTAAATAAGACCCTTCTTATGCTGCCTTTAAACATTG
>JANPBV010000298.1:0-1626 GCA_031430615.1 Ignavibacteria bacterium
TGTCCCGCACTTGATGCGGGAATAACAAACTGCCCAAATGCTCCTGCGGAGCTTGGGCAGTCGTAGCGGCAATATGATAAGCGATGCGCTGAACAAAACAGGTTCGATTAAATACGACAACCGCAATTTAATGACAGAAATTCGGGCTATTAAAACAGAAGCAGGAGGCGGCATAGGAGGCGGGACAGTTGAAGTATTGTATTTAACAAAGTACCGGTATGATGAAGCGGGAAACCGCGTACACAAAGTACGCTATAAATACACTGGCAGCGACCCTAACCCGGTGTTTGAGGGGGATAGGCCCAAGCTGCCTGACTTATACAGCGCAAGCTGGAGAAGTGACATTACAAAGAGATTTATGATTAACTTTCTTTTGCTTGTACAAAAGAAAGTTACAAAGAAAAGTACACCCGCGGGAAAATCAAACTGCTCAAACATTAAAGCCAAAATAGAAGAATTTGTGAACTCGCTTACGCTCAAACAGACAAATTCAGTTATAATAGCTTTAATGTTTTCGCTTATTCGTTTGATTTTCCCGAACGGGATTGAAAAACTAACCGTAAAACAGTAATTTTGTTTTATTGAAGTATATTAGCCCTCTCCTTTGGGGAGGGCAATCACGCCACAGGCGTGATGGGTGGGGTTGTGATACTATCTGTTTAATTCCCCCCGTTGTTGGTGCTATGCCTTGCTGAGTGAAACGAAGAAAGGTTGCCTAACCAGTTTTGTCATGGTTACCAATAACTCTTATATCTACAATGCAGCAATTATAGTTTATATGTTAATTATACCGGTGTTTCAAGGAAAATTACTTCCTTGAAAGAGTCTAAAAATATGGGTAAAATTGCAGAATATCTAATAATTTTAATGGATTTAAAGGCTCAATTTGATGAAAAACCTTCTTCTAACCGTAATTATTGTATTAATAGCAGCAGCAAACATATATTCGCAAAAAAAATTAATTGCATTTTCTAGCGATGCGACAAAGAACGACCAGCAGCAGATATTCATTATGGATGAAGATGGCGATAATGTTAAACAGGTTTGTGTTCTTGATCTTGACTGCTACTCACCTAAGTTTGTGCCAAACAGCACAAAGATAATTTTCTGCGCAACCAACAGGATAACAGATCTTTTATATATGATCGATCTTGCCGATACTTCAACATTCAGGTTTCCTACTTTCATAGATGGCGGTCTTGATCCTGTAATTTCAGCAGATGGCTCGATGCTTATGTACCGCTCGGAAAGAGATTTGAACAATGCTATCTATATAATGGATATTGCCTCAGGTGAATCTTTCCCCATCAGCGATGGCAGCCTTGCGACTCATGCGGATTTTTCTCACGACGGCATGAAGGTTGTTTATTCATCCAGCGAAACACAAAATTTTGATCTTGTAGTGCTCGACCTGCAGGATACAACCGATAACGCGCAAAAAGTAATTATTGCAACCAAGGACGCTGAAATTTACGGAGCGTTTTCATATGATGATAAAAAGATCGCATTTTCATCATTTGATATAAATTACAAAGGCACACTAAAAGTATGTGATGCTAGTGGTAAGAATGTAAAAGTAATATCATCAAGCGGCAGCTCGTATAATCCAAAGTGGTCACCCGATGG
>JANPBV010000299.1:0-1868 GCA_031430615.1 Ignavibacteria bacterium
TACTATTATATTTTTAATATCTGTTATTTTCTTATAAAATTCTTCTGGGTTATCAATCTGGCCATCACTCATTTTATCCACCTCATTTGGTACAACACTGGAAAAAACATGTATTTTAATTTACCTGAACCCTCCACTGTAAAATTTAGTATAGTCTAAAACTATTAAATAAATTTCACCCATGTATACCAGATATCATATAATTTATTTCAATAATTTGACAATAAATAACATTAACATCACGAGAATGAGATTTTGTGACAACAGAATATTACAGGAGTGTACAGAGATTCATCAAAAAATATCCTATTAGTTTACACGTCCTATTTGGATTAGAAGCTTAATTGGGCTTTCTTACTTCATTAGTGAAGTCCGAGCCCATGACTTGATTAGCTTTAATTGCTTTGAAATGATATTATTTTCAAGCATAAATCTACTGGAATGATGTGAGTAAATAATTTATGGGAAAACTTAAAATAGCTGTAATTGGCGCTGGTCTTGCTGGACTAACAGCTGCTTATCGTCTTTTTCAACAGGGTTATGATGTAGAACTCTTTGAAGCTCGTAATCGTGTGGGTGGGCGATTGTTGAGTGTGTTGATGAAACATCCTTCTGGAGATATCTCGGTGATAGAGCTGGGTGGGCAAAACATTACGGATGGGGGAGATGCTCAAAATTTGCAAGCTTTGATTGATGAATTTGGAATTGAAGTGGATAGTAGCTATGTGTCGCTTTCTTCTCTAATTTATCATGACGGCCAATATACTGATTATAACAAACTTCTGTCGGATTTTATCTCCGCTGAAACAAATCTGGTCGAGAATCTTAATACTATTGCTGAAACTTGTGATTCGATGAGTGAATTACTGGATAAATTATTTTCGAATTATCCTGCGCTTAGAACTGCTTTGTATACATTGTTAACAGCCTATGAAGGGATTGATGCGAGTAAGCAATCTGTCCACCATAATCTAGATACTTTAGCATGTTTATTTCAAGGAGGATTCGCAAAAGCGCATGAAGCTTATGAGCATGAACCGAATCAGATTTTTTTCAAAAAAATTAAAGGTGGAAGTGCACAATTAGCGCTTAAAATAAGTGATGTTCTTGATGATAGAGTGCATCTCAATAAAGTATTGAAAAAAGTAAATCCCTCAGGTGAGCAAATTGCTTTAACATTTGACGATGCTTCTACTGAGATTTTTAATTATTTAATACTCGCCATACCAGCCTCGGTTTATCATGATATTGAATTTGACGAAAAGCTAATTCCACAAAGCACATTACAAGACATATACAAGATAGATTATGGCCAGAACACTAAAATCTATTATCCTCTCAATTATTTTAAAGATAAAAAAATCTGCAATGTACTAACCGATAAATTCATATCCTTTATTAATGTGGATACTAATACCTTAATTATTTACTTAAACCAACCTCTGCAGACAGTATCGGAAGAACTAGACATAGTCAAAGCGGGATATGGGACAGATGTTTCAATATCAGGCACGGAATTTCAGTTTGTTGCAGATCAGCATTATGCAATTTACACACAGCCTATCGCACATTCATGGCCTGCTGATCCATATGCTCAAGGATCCTATTCTGGGTACTCCACGAATATTTCTACTGAACTTGATGAAATGGTCATAGAACATGGGATCAAATTTAAAAAGATTTTCCAACCGATCAATAATCAGATATTTTTTATAGGTGAACATACAACAATTCTGGAATATATCGGAACCATGGAAGCGGCTGTTGAATCTGCAGAAAGGTTGGTTAAATACTTCGTAGCAATGTTCCCATCATTGCAAGAGTAACGAAGCAATTCAGAAAAGCCGATCATTTTGCTGGATTGCCAC
>JANPBV010000300.1:0-3400 GCA_031430615.1 Ignavibacteria bacterium
CCTGAACCGCCTTCATTTTCACCTCTAACATGCCAGAAATATCTTACATTATTATTTAATGTTCCGGCAGGAATGTTGATATTGCTGTTTATTATCAACGATGAATCCAGTAGGTTAGTAGTATATGCAGTATCAAGCGAAACCTGAACACGATAAGTTTTAGCAGTTGTTACTGAATCCCAATCAAGCAAAGCTGTAAGACTTACATTAACAGCGCCGTTTGAAGGTGATATCAAATTTGGTACATTAGGAATTGGCCAACCGCCATTATTTGTAAAAATAATATTACCGTTAGAGCCCGCAATGTAACCTCTTTGCACAGAGGTAAAACTTACACCATTGAAGTTTTGACTTGTAAGACCGCTTGGCTGAGAGTTCCATGTTGCGCCGCCGTTAGTTGTCCTTATAATTGAATTTCCATGCGCAGAGCCTGTTCCGGTATTGGCATTTAAAAAACTTAAATTAGTTATCCTGCCTGTAATAGTTGATGTTTGATTTACCCAGGTTGTTCCGCCATTGGTTGTTTTAACAATTTTACCTGATTCCCCGGATACATATACCATATCACTTGTTATTGCAGCGAGTCCGAATAATAATTCAGTTAAACCAGTATTAACAAGGTTCCAAGTAGCGCCGGCATCTATGGTTTTCAGAAATACACCGGTATATCCGGTTATATATCCTGTAGATGCATCGCTGAACTTTACATTATTTAAAAACTCTGTGGTACCGCTTGTTAAGGCTGACCAGTTTGCGCCGCCATTAGTAGTTTTGGCAAGTACTCCGTTTCCGCCGCATGCATAGCCTGTATTTACATCAAGAAAATAAATGCCGCGGTATAATCCCCCTGGAGGCGCCTGGTCAACCCACTGCGCGCCGCCGTTAGTGGTTTTTGAAAGCAGCCCATTACCGCAAACGAAACCTGTATTTGCATTAACAAAAAATACTCCGTAAAGATGCTCAGCAGTAATGGTTTGTGAAAACCAGTTAACCCCGCCGTTTGTAGTTCTTCTAACAGTACCTGATAAGCCAACAGCCGTTCCTGTGTTTGCGTCAACAAAGTAAATATTATTCAGGTCTGTAGCAGTACCGCTTGTTTGTGATATCCATTGTGATTCTGTGGTTATGACAGAAACAAATAAGATTAATATGACGGATAAATATTTCAAATTGATAAATTCTGCAAAATTTATTTAAGTACTGCAAGTTTTTGAATAGATGTTTCTGTCTTACCGTTGCCTTCCAGTATCAGTTTATAAAGATAAATACCATTTGCAATATTTTCACCGTCATTATCCTTGCCATCCCAGTATATCTGGTTAAAGCCAACATGCGCAGGCGCTTTTACATCCTTTATCAGCCTGCCTGCAACAGTAAATATTTTAATCACACATGACTGCGGCGAATCAGGGGCAAAGAGATCAAATGTGAAAAAGGTCTCTCCCTGCATCGGGTTAGGATAATTGAATAAATTCCTTACTGTAAAATCATAACTAACATATACATCATTCATTAAGGTATCCTTATTACCGTCTTTATCAGATACATAATATTGCAATATATGCGAACCTGCCGAAAGTTCAGGTTTATATAAAACAGATGTTTTCAGGCTTCCCTCATTAACAGCGGTGAATGTAATTTCAGGGTTTAACTGTCCTGCGAAATTATAATAAATTCGTTTGCCGTCTAACTTTATGAAAATCCCCGTTGTATCTGTAATGCTGTAAGCAAGTTCGCTCTCATCATAAAACTTGAACAGAATATCAGGCTTAGCTCGGATAATATCTCCATTAAGTATTTTATTGCCGTCATATGTAACATCAATTGCCGGACCGGTTGAATCACCTGCTATTACAATTTTAGTAAAGCCAAAATTATTGAATGGGTAGTAATCATTCTGATTGTTTAACATTGATACTTCAAAGTTAATACCTATTGTATCAAGTGTTGATTGCGGATTCTTGAGTCCCTGGGTGTTAAACGTTACCGCTGAGAGATAACTGCTATCAGGCATTAGCGGGGTTGTTATAGTATCAGACTTAAGCACAACAAGTCCGTTATATGCAACAGCACTCCACCTGTAAACGATAGTCTGCGCAGGTACAAAACCGATATTATAATTCCTTACATCTATTGTAACCGCTGCGCCTTCGTTTACAATTGAATCACTCCTAACGAATGAATAATTATCGGGAATAATTTCGGCAGGCGGTGTGTATTTAAAGTATAATGACCTGAATTCCGGCGAGATAAGTCCGGATAGAGTATCAATTTCTATCTTTGCCCTCAGCTTCATATCGGGGAAAATAAAACTGTTTACTGTATCAAGCGCGGTAAATTCATTTGTACTTATGTTGGTAAATAACGGCACTGCTGTACCAAATACATTAATACCATTTACATCAAAATTTACTGATGAACCGGCAGGCAGTTCCCTGTTCCACTCAAAATACTTCCATCTGTGCGCTGGACCTATTGAAAAATCTATTCTGCCAAGTGTACTTAAAAATACAGGAGTTTTATTTGCAAATGAAGGAGTCCATATATTATTTGATGTGTACCTGTGAAACTGCTCCGAAATATCCAGAGGCTGTGCACCAAGAAAACCAATAAATGCATAAGAATCAAACTGGTCAAACCGTGTAACTGAATCAATAATCTGACTGCCAAACTGTCTTATTCTGTTTTTTGCATTTTGTCTAAGACTATCTGATACGGGAACATATGACGCTATCATTATCATTAGATAATGAGTTGTATCGAAAGTATTGAGGAAATTTAATACTGAGTCTGATGATGTTTGCGTTGACATTCTGAAATTTCTGATTTCAACAACTCCACCGGTCAATTTTCTTACTTTAGCTACATTCAAACCTGTATTTTCACCTCCATCAGCGTAAGATGAAAATTGTTTGATAATAAAGTATGATGCTTCGCTTCCATTGCTGCCATATGACTTTACTTCCAGCGGTCCGGTTTCTGAATTAAGTTTAAACCCTGTGCCGGTATAATAAAGCCCGGATATTGTATTAGGGTTGAATTGCCCTAAGAGTTTTGGGTAGAGCGTTACAATTGAATCAGTGTTAATTGATCTTGATGAAACCACTCTTACCAATGGATTATATACAAACTTCTCGGTTTCAGACCAGCCGGCGCTATCGGAATTAATTATTGAATTTGTTCTCCAGTAATATATTATGTTTGAATCCAAAATGGGTATCCTGTACCTTACTTTTGTCGCCACCCCGCTTATGTTTGTATTAGAGTAATTTAATATCGGAGTACTGAAAAACCTGTTTGTATCAACCTGTAATATAACTTTTACGTTGTTTATTCTTAAATCAACTTGCGGGTTAAGACCAACAAACTCAACTGAATCAGTAACGATAACTGAATTATT
>JANPBV010000301.1:0-5167 GCA_031430615.1 Ignavibacteria bacterium
AAAATCAAGTGAAGCGGTAAATCTTGGATCGGTAACCCTTAATACTGCATGTCCGTAGCCCGGTATAACAAGTCCTTTATCAAGTCTTTCCTTTGCGTAATTCCTTAATTCATCATCAGTTGGAACTTTACCGAATTTTTCGAGAGTTTCTAAAACGAATTTCAGACATTCCTGGTTTGCCAGGCCGTGCAATGGACCCGCTAAACCGTTCAAACCTGCTGCAAGCGAATAATATACATCGCTTAGGGCAGAACCAACTACATGAGAAGTAAATGCGCTTACGTTACCGCTTTCATGGTCGCAATGAACTACCATATACATTCTCATAAGCTTGTACCAATCTTCAGTATTGCCTTCAACGCCTAGCATATACGCGTAGTTTGCGCCCCAGTCAATGTCCTTCTTCGGCTTTATGATATCGCCTTTACAAAATCTTGTCCTGTAAATTGCGGATGCAATTACCGGCATCCTCGCGATGAGGTCAAGTGAATCTTCGAGGGTATAATCCCAGTAAAGATCCTTCTTTAATCCCTTATCGTATTCACGTTTAAATTTTGATTCATAACTAAGGGCAGTAACAATTGAGCTTAACATTGTCATCGGGTGCGCATCCTTTGGGAATGCTTTGAGCATGTTCCATATAAACTCGGGAACATTCATTCTATCATTTATCTCGCGCTGCAGGTCTTTTGATTCTTCCTCAGAGGGAAGCTCACCTGTTAACATCAGCCACAATACATCTTCAGGCAGCTTTTCGGTAAGTTCAAGGATAGGTATTCCGCGTATAACTAAACCGTAATCAAGTCCTACTTCGGATGTATCGCAGATAAGTGATTTTATTCCGCGCATTCCGCCAAAAACCTGTTCAACCGTTACTTCTGATATTACCTTACTGCCGTAATTCTTTCCCAAATTCCGAACTCGTTCTTTTAAATGCGGAACTTGAGAAGCAAGTTTTGCTTTCAACAAAGACATGTAAATGTATTACTCCTTTTCTTTTAAAAATGTTAAATACAAAAAATTATATCAGGAAAAAATATTTTCAAATTTTTAAAACTGCACTGCTTCTTCAATATAAAACTAACTAATACAGTTAATTAATTCACTAAAAACCCTGTAGTGGATCAGTGTAGAAATTATAAAAGGTTGAACCGTAAATATATCTGAAAATCAAATAATTTAAAAGGTTAAAAATCCATTTAATGGGTTCTTTTAAACAAAAACCGATATAACTTAAGTTAGATTTAAAGGAATCTTCCTGTGTAAAACTAAGGCTATTTTTAATGATTTCTTGTTTAAATCACAAATTTTGGGGATTTTAAAGGTTTATTGACAATTCCCAACCTCAAAACACTCTACGCGCTCAATACACCCTATACGCTATTCTCACTTCTTCTCACATACCATCCTTATAAACGGAATCTCTTTTTCTAAACAAAACGCTTCGTGGTTTGTCCTTACGCTTAAATCCCACTCATCAACACCGGAGTATTTAAAATTAAATAAACCTGATTCATTTATTATTCCCTGCTGAAACTCATCAACTTCCGGAACATCAGTCATAAGGTAAAGTTTACCGTTTGGTTTCAGTACTCTGTGAATTTCTTTAAGGAGCTTTACTGAAAATGCGCGCCGCTTGTAATGTTTTTTCTTCAACCACGGATCAGGAAAAAAATAAAATACTTTTTCAAGCGTTTCAGTTTCTATGAAAGGAAAACCATTCACTGCGCTGTACCATACCGCTCTTGCGTTTGGAATCTCCTCTCCGGTTATCACACCTTCTGTCCACTCAACCGCGCCTTTCCTTACTTCAAAGCCAAGTATGTTTTTATCGGGCTCGGTTATGGCTGTTTCAACCAAAAACTTTCCGAGCCCGCAGCCTATATCAAGCAATGCAGGCGGATTTCCATCGGAAAAAGTTTGTTTCCAGTCAATATGTTTGATTTCAGGGTGGTAGTAAAACTTATTGCCCTTTTGCTGTCTTTGCGGAAAGTAAAGCCCCGATTTAGCGTGATGCCTGATTCTGGGCAGCGGATATTTTGTGTAATCAATTTTCTTCAATATTGTCATACCTACGTTTGCCTGCAATAGCAGGGAACCGGACATCCATACATTTGGTTTCCGGAGTTTAAAAATTTTCAAACAAATTTAATGAAAAAAGAAAACTGATATACGGGAAAATTTACTGCTATAAACAAAAGAGACGGGTCACAAACCTGTCTCTACGTATAAACAATTGTACTTACCTACTAAACTACTTACCCACTCAACTACTTACTTCCTCTTCTCCATATCAATCAGCCATTGCTTACGCCATATACCGCCGCCGTAACCGCCAAGCCTGCCATCCTTATTCACAACACGGTGACATGGTATAATAATGCCTATCCTGTTCATACCGTTTGCTGTACCAACTGCCCGTGATGCGCCCTTTACCCCAATTTTTTCGGCGAGATTGATATATGAAATAGTTGTTCCGTAAGGAATCTTCCTTAGGTTATCCCACACCTTCATCTGGAAATCCGTTCCCGGGTAAACAAGCGGTGTCTTGAAATTTTTAAGCCTACCTTTAAAATATTCATCAAGCTCTAATTTTACCTGCTCAATATGCTGATTGCTTCCGGGGATTATTGCAGCGTTAAATCTTTTCTTCAGGGTCTTAAGCTGGTATTCCAGCATTCTGCGGTCACTGAATTCAACCAGGCAAACTCCTTTTGATGTTGCGCCAAGTATTATTGGACCCAGCTCACTCTGATATAATGATGTTACAATACAATCTGAACTAACCGATTTTCCGGGCGGCTTACCGAATATTTTCGAGAACGCATCCCTGAACCCGCTGTGTGAATTATAACCGTTGCTGAATACAGCATCATCGATCTTTGACCCTTGCCTTATTTGTGTAAACGCAGAGCCAAGTCTACGGCTTCTTTGGTATGCGTGGAATGTCATTCCGTAATTTTTCATGAAATATCTCCTTGCTTTCTCGGGCTGAATTCCCATTTTCCTAAGTTCACCATCACGAATCCTTTTTTCATCAGAGCCATCTATTTTTTCAATGAGCTTTTGCACCCAGTCGGGATGTGAACCCGATAGCTCAAGTGGTTTGCATCGCTTACATGGTCTGTAGCCTGCGAACAGTGCATCACGGGCAGTGGAATAGAATACCATATTCTTTTCCATCGGCTTTTTTGCTGAGCATGCCGGACGGCAGAAAATATTTGTGCTCTTAACCCCGACGAAAAATATTCCGTCATAACTTTTATCTTTACCGTAAACCGCTTTTTTCATTTCTGCTGCAGGCGGCATTTGGAAGTGTTTCATTTCCATTGTAGCATATATTAATTAATACAAAAATAAGGGCAATATCAGTTGCATTCCACCGAAAACTTAACACCTAATTCCCTCAATCCTGAGAGACTGCCCGTTAGGGCAGGAACGAAGGATCTCATTCGGAAAACTTTTAATCTACAAACATAAAAATCTGTAGCCACGAATTACACGAATGGCACTAATTTAACTAATAGAAAACCTTTGGATTGTTTTCCTGTCTGATTCATCAGAAACTGCGTTAATGCACGTGTTGACACAGTCAACACACTCCAAAAAAAATCAAAACCCTCTATTTGCTTAGATTATGCTCTCCGAATGAGACTCTTCGCTTCGCTCAGAGTTGGGTCATCCCGGAATTCTCCTTCAGCCACTTCTCGCGGCGTTTATGATCAGGCATCAGCTCGCTCATTTTGGAATAAAACCTTACGGAGTGATCCTTAATTTCAAGGTGAACAAGCTCATGTACAATAACATAATCAATCATCTCAGGCGGCATTATGACAAGCCTCCACGAAAAATTCAGGTTACCCCGCATTGAGCATGACCCCCACCTAGTCTTTGCGCTGTTAATTTTAATTGAGGTGTACTTATATCCGAATGCATCCGCTATTTTACGGGTACGTTCGTTTATATGCTTCTTCGCAAATTGTTTGTAGAACCATTCAATGTAATACTTGGGCGCATCTAGACATTTTTCTGTAATCTGTAATTTTCCCTCAGCAGTCAAAGCAATTTTAGCTTTACTACCCGGAACGATCTCCAACGGATATGCTTTGCCCGCAAATAAGAACTCTTCGCCTTCTGAAAACTGCTTGGGTTTATGTTTACCTTTCACCTCTTTATACTGCGCCTGCTTTTTTTCTATCCACCCGCGCTTTTCTTCTATGAACCGTTCAACATACCCCATAGAAACACCGTACGGTATCTTAACCGTAAGCGTTGCATCGTTATTCACCTGCAGGGCAATCGTCCTGCGCTTGGAGCGTATTATTTTATAATCCAGCATCTTCTCTAATCGTCTCCCCCTTACCAAGGGGGAGTGTCCGCCTCAGGCGGACGAGGGGGTCTATAAATTATTTCTCAATTCATCAATTTTTAAACTGATCTTTTTAAAAACGAAACCCATGCTTTCATAAACCTCCTCATTGGTAAACCTTAAAAATGTAACACCTAAATTTTCAATATAAGTTTGTCTTTTTTTGTCATATTCAATTTCTTCATCTGTATAATGTGTTACTCCATCAATCTCAATTGCTAATTTAATTTCCGGTGAATAATTATCAACTACATATGCCCCTATTCCAAATTGTCTTCTGAATTTGCAATCATCTATTTTCTTATTTTTTATTTCTATCCAAAGCAATGTTTCAGCTTTGGTCATGTTCTTGCGTAGGGTTTTTCGCTTAACAGTTTGATCTTTTTTATTGAATATTTTTCCCATTATCCGTTGTTTAGACCTCCCCTAAATCCCCTCCTTGCTAAGGAGGGGACTTAAAAGCAAAATCTCGTACATTAATCGTCTCCCCCTTACCAAGGGGGAGTGCCCGCCTAAGGCGGGCGAGGGGGTCTTTTTAAATTATCAAAAAGGGAGGCTTCCGCCTCCCCAATTTCTAATTCCTAATTCGTAATTCGTAATTGTCTATGAGCATCCGCTCGTATCGCCGCAGGTTATGCACTTTAAGCATGTGCCGTTACGCACCATTGTTAAGCTTCCGCATGATTGGCAAATATCGCCTGTGTAGCCCTTTTGCTTTGCCTGCTTAATTTTCTCGGTTTCTTCCGTCATACTTACATTTTTTATCTTTGCAGCGCCTGTCATCTGTATTCCAAGCGC